>NZ_JBEOXU010000202.1:0-8666 GCF_040296725.1 Streptomyces sp. NPDC002044 | reverse complement strand
GCCGGCGTTTGAGGCGCGGGGGTCCGGGGGCGGAGCCCCCGGGAACGGCGCCCCGCCCACCGACGACGGCGGCAGCAGCAGCGGCACCCCCCTCAGCGCCGCCGCGCAGCGACCGGCACCCCCGCGCCCGCCCCCACCCCCGCCGCCCCGCGCGGCTTCGGCACGGACGCGCCCGCCGCCAAGGCGACGGCCCCCCGCGGCCCGGACAGCACGTACACGAGCCCGAATCCGGCGGCCACCACGACCGCCCCGCCCACCGCGTCCAGCACCCAGTGGTTCGCGGTGGCGACGATCGCGCACACGGTGATCAGCGGGTGCAGCGCACCCAGCAGCTTCTGCCAGCCCTTCGGGGCCAGCACGACGATCACGATGCCGCACCACAGCGACCAGCCGAAGTGCAGCGAGGGCATCGCCGCGTACTGGTTGGAGATCGCGGTCATGGCCCCGTACGACGGGTTCGCCAGGTCCTGCGGCCCGTGCACGGTGTCGATGAAGCCGAGCGCGGGCATCAGCCGCGGCGGCGCGAGCGGGTACAGCCAGAACCCCGCGAGCGCGAGTACGGTCGCCAGCCCCAGGGAGGCCCGCGCCCACCGGTAGTCGCCGGGCCGACGCCAGTACAGCAGGCCGAGGATCGCCAGCGGGACGACGAAGTGGAAGGAGGTGTAGTAGAAGTTGAAGAACGCCTCCAGCCAGGGCGTGTTCACCACGGCGTGGTTCACGGCGTGCTCGATGTCGATGCCGAGCGCCTTCTCGATCCCGTGGATCTGGTCGGCGTTCCCCTCGGCGAGGGACCGGCTCGTCGGCGCGGCGGCGCGGATGTGGGAGTACAGCGAGTACCCGACCCGTATCAGCAGCAGTTCCAGCAGCAGGTTCGGCCGGGAGAACACCCGCCGCCAGAACGGCAGCAGCGGCACCCGCGACCACCGCGCGGCCGCCGGACGCCCGTACGCGGTCGGTACGGGGGCGCTCCAGTGCGGTGCCGAGCGCGGCAGGAACGGTACGGCGCAGGCCGCGGCCAGGGCGGCGAGCAGCAGCACGTTGTCCCGTACGGGGGCCAGGGCGGCCAGGTTCGGCAGCAGCACATCGCTCGGCAGCGTCAGGGCGAGGACCACGGCCACGGGCCACACGGGCCGGTCCGCCGCGCGCGTGCCGACCTTTCCGGCGACGGCGAGCAGTACCCACAGCAGCTGGTGGCGCCAGCCGACCGGGGACACGGCGACGGCCACGCACCCGGTGATGGCGACCGCGAGCAGCAGCTGCCCGTCGCGGGCGTAGCGGACCGCGCGGCGCAGGCCGATCCAGACGACCGCGGCGGCGAGGACGGCGTACAGCGCGATCTCGGCGGGGCCGGTGAGTCCGAGGCGCAGCAGCGCGCCGTGCACGGACTGGTTGGCGAGGCCGTCGGGGGCGCCGCCGAGGCCGGTGCCGGCGAGGTGCTGGGACCAGTACGTCCACGAGTCGCGCGGCAGGGCCGCCCAGGACAGCGCGGTCGCTCCGGCGAAGGTCACGGCGGCGGCGCGGGCCGCGGGCCTGCGCCCGGAGAGCCACAGCAGCGCGGCGAACAGCAGCAGCGCCGGCTGGAGCGCGGCGGCGAGCCCGATCAGGAGCCCGGCGGGCCGGTCGGCGGGCACCCGGAAGACGGCCAGCAGCACCAGCAGCACCGGCAGGACGGCGGTCTGGCCGGGCGAGGCGGCCTCGCGGACGGGCAGCGAGACCATCATCAGCGCCGTGAGCACGGGCGCGGCCAGCAGCGCGGTGCGCCGCGGCACGGGGTCGGGCAGACCGCGCGCGGCGACGAGCCCGATGGCGGCGACGAACAGCAGCGTCACGCAGGTCCAGGCGACCTCCAGCGACGGTACGGCGAAGCCGGTCAGCGGCTTCAGGACCAGCCCGGCGAACGGGGTGCCGGTGAACTGGCCTGCTCCGGACTCGTAGAGGGAGCCGGGCAGGCTGCCGGGGAGATGGAACCCGCTCAGCCAGTCTCCGGGGGGCACCCGCAGTACCGCGGCGGCCTGTCTGACGGCGAGCGCGCCCGCCAGCGCCCACAGCAGGAGGCGGGCCGCCCCGAGTCTGCCGCTACCGCCTATGTCCCCGGCATGTCCGTTCGCACCACTGTGCTCCGCCGCGTTCGCCACGCCTCGCCGGCCTCCCGCCCTGTTGACCGCAACCCCGACTTCGCCTGGCTGCCGCGCTTCATACCGCGTTTGATTACCGGACGACGATATCCCCCGCGGGAGGCCCCGGACGGCCCGCCCGGACAACCTGGAGATCGACAACGCCGGGAGCCGTCTTCACGGCGCTTCGACGGACCGGTGTAGGAGACTGCAGGCACGTCGTCGCGGCCTGGTCCGAGGCCCGGCCTGTGTTCCTGAGAGGTGTCATGTGCCTAGCGTGGTAAAGATCAACGCACTCACCGTCCCGACCGAGCAGCGGGAGGTGCTGGAGAAGCGCTTCGCCTCGCGGGCGGGCACCGTGGAGAACTCGGACGGCTTCGAGTGGTTCGAGCTGCTGCGCCCCGTGGAGGGCACCGACCAGTACCTCGTCTACACGCGGTGGCGCTCGGAGGAGGACTTCCAGGCGTGGATGGAGGGGCCGATGAAGGCCGCTCACCAGGGCGGGGGCGGCGGCGGAGAGGGCGGCGGCGAGCGTCCGAAGCCCGCGGCTTCGGGGTCGTCGGTGTGGTCGTTCGAGGTCGTGCAGCAGGCGTCGCCGAAGCCGCAAGCCTGAGGGCTGGGCCCCCGGGGCCCGTCCCTGGGCCCTCGTACAGGGGCCCGGGGCGGGGGCCGGGGCGGGGCCCGGGGCGGGGCGTCTCCATGGCGCCCTTGCCGAACGGCTCGTCACCGCGCCGGTTCAGGGCACGGTCCGGTGCTCCGACATGACGGGGCGCACCCCCCTCCACGTGCACGGATCCTCCTTTCCTACCATCGGTCCGGGGCTGTGGATATTCCACGCGGGAGTTCCGGCGCGAACCCCACAATGGCCACATGAACACTTACAGCGAGCAACGTGTACAGAGCGCGAGGGCCGTGCCGCCCGGCGCCGGGGCGAGCCGTACCGGCGGCGCGAGCGCGCCCGGCGCGGGCCTGCCGCGGTCCGGCTCGTGGACCGTGGCGCCCGAGCACGTCACGGCCCCGGATGCCGTCGTCCTGCGCCGCGCGTACTACGCGGAGGTCGCCGGGCGTTACTGGAACCGGCCGGTCACGGCGTCCGAGATCGACCAGGGGCTCCTTGAGTTCCCGGACGACGGGCTGGTGGCGCCGGAGGGCGGGTTCGTCGTCGGCCGGTGGGCCGGCGAGCCCCTGGCGTGCGGAGGGATACGCAGGCTCGACCCCGTCACCGCCGAGCTCACCAAGGTGTACGTCGACCCGCGCGCCCGCGGAACCGGAGGCGGGGCGGCCCTGCTCGCGGCCCTGGAGGCACAGGGCCGCGAGATGGGCGTCGAGCGCGTCCGGCTGGACACCCGGTCGGACCTCGTGGAAGCCCGGGCACTGTACGCGCGGCACGGGTATGCGGAGATACCGGCGTACAACTCCGGCCCGTATGCGGAGCACTGGTTCGAGAAGAGCCTGCTGCCGGCCCCCTCGGCCTGAACGTCCCCGCACCGGGCACCCAGGTCTTCCCCGCGGCGTCGGGTAACGGCACGGCCAGGGCGCGGCGTGGTCTGGGAAACGGCGTGGCTAGGGCGCGGCGTGGTCGCGCCGCGGGGCGGCGTCGTACGGCTCCTCCGCGTCGGAACCGCAGAGTTCCGTATTGATCTCGTGGACCAGTGCGATCAGGTCGGTCGGCCGGTCCGGCCCCCACCAGTCGCCGAGGAGTTCGGCGAGGGACTCCTCGCGGGCCGCGGACAGCTTCGCCGCGGCCTCCCGCCCCGGGTCGGTCAGGACGAGCGGCAGCCCGTCCCGTACGGCGAGGCCGCGCCCCTCGACCTGGCGGGCGGCGTCCGTGATGACCTTCAGCGGCACGTTCGTGCGTTCGGCGAGCTCGGCGGGGTCGGCGAATCCGTACTTGTTGATCCGCAGCAGCAGCCAGCTCGCGGCGGGCAGCAGGTCGTAGCCGGCCTTCTCGGTGATCTTCTCGTACACGTGGCGCCGGCCCTCCCGGGTGCCGAGCACCGACAGCGCGCGGGCGACCTCGTCGCGGGATGAGCGCTGGACGGGGTTGGACGCCAGGGTCTCGGTCACGTCGGGCGCGGTGACCGAGCCGCGGAGCGTGTCCTCCTTGAGGAACCAGGCGACGACGAAGGCGATGAGGACGATCGGCACCGCGTAGAGGAAGACGTCGGTGATGGCGGTGGAGTAGGCGTCGAGCACGCGCGGTTGCAGTTCGGCGGGAAGCGCGGAGATGGAGCGGGGGTCGGCTTCCAGCTGGGCCGGTCCGACTCCGGGCGGCAGCGTGACCCCGGCGAAGGCCGAGGCGAGCTTGTCGTCGAGCTGGTTGGTGAAGACCGTGCCGAAGATCGCGACGCCGAAGGAGGCGCCGATGGAGCGGAAGAAGGTGGCACCGGAGGTGGCGACACCGAGGTCGGCGTAGCTGACGGCGTTCTGCACCACCAGGACCAGCACCTGCATGACCAGGCCGAGTCCGGCGCCGAAGACGAAGAAGTAGACGCTCATCTCCCAGGTGGAACTGGTGCGGTGCAGCTGGTGCAGGAGGAGCAGGCCGACGGCGGTGACGGCGGTGCCGGCGATCGGGAAGACCTTCCACCGGCCGGTGCGGCTGACGATCTGGCCGGAGGCGGTCGAGGAGATCAGCATGCCGAGGACCATCGGCAGCATGTGGACACCGGACATGGTCGGTGACACGCCCTGGACGACCTGGAGGAAGGTCGGCAGGTAGACCATCGCGCCGAACATCGCGAATCCGATGACGAAGCTGATCACCGAGCAGAGCGTGAAGGTGCGGACGCGGAACAGGCCGAGCGGCAGGACGGGTTCGGCGGCCCTGCGCTCCACGAAGACGAAGACGAGGAGGAGAACGGCGCCGAGGACGGCGAGGCCGATGATCCGTGCCGAGCCCCAGCCCCACGTACCGCCGAGCGACGCGACGAGCACGAGACAGGTGGCGACGCAGGCGATGAGGAAGGTGCCCAGGTAGTCGATGGTGTGCTTCGAGGAACGCGCCGGGATGTGCAGGGAGGCGGCGATGACGACGAGCGCGACGAGCCCGATGGGGAGGTTGATGTAGAAGACCCAACGCCACGACAAGTGGTCCACGAACAGGCCGCCCAGCAGCGGGCCCAGCACGCTGGTCGCGCCGAAGACGCCGCCGAAGAGGCCCTGGTACTTGCCGCGTTCACGAGGCGGGACGATGTCGCCGACGATCGCCATCGACAGCACCATCAGACCGCCGCCGCCCAGGCCCTGCAGGGCGCGGAACCCGATGAGCTGGGGCATGTTCTGGGCGATGCCGCACAGTGCCGACCCGATCAGGAAGAGGACGATGGCGTACTGGAAGAGCTTCTTGCGCCCGTACTGGTCGCCGAGTTTCCCCCACAGCGGGGTGGCCGCGGTGGCGGCGAGCATGTAGGCGGTGACGACCCAGGACAGGTGGGCCATGCCGCCGAGGTCGCTGACGATGGTCGGCAGGGCGGTGGAGACGATGGTCTGGTCGAGCGCCGCGATCAGCAGGCCCAGCAGCAGCGCGCCGATGGAAACGAGCACCTCGCGGGAGGCGTGCTCGGCGGCGGGTCCGGACACCTGCGGGCCGGAACCGGAGTCCGCGGCCTTCTTGGTCACATCCTGCGCCATCGATTCCTCCTCAGGCCGGATCAACATCTCCATCCTGAGCGGTGTGTCCGGTTATGGCCTCTCGGGCCGGTTGGGAGGGCCTTGACGGGTCTGCATAATCGCAGGCAATGGCCAGGGAGGGATTCCAGTGAGCGGTAAACACTGTCCGGACTGCGGCGCATCCGGCGCCGGCTGCGGGTGTGCGCCGGGTGCGGGTTTCGACCCCATGCCCCTGCGCATCCGTCCGTACGTGACGATGCCCGACCTCGGCGAACCGGATGCCCCGGCGGCGCCGCCGCCGATACCGCCGATACCGCCGACGCCGATACCGCCGATACCTGCGGGGGCGGCACCGGTGACGCCAGAGGCTGCGCCGATAGCGCCGATAGCGCCGGTGGGGCCGGTGGGGCCGGTTACGCCGGTAACGCCGGTGACGCCGACATCGACGGACACCCCGGCGTACGGCATACCCGTGCCGCCGGCGCATCCGACGTGGCCCACGGGGTCGGGGGCCGGCTCTGGGGCCGGGCCGGGTTCGGGGGCACGGCCGGGTTCGGGGTCGGCCCAGGTGCCCGCGCCGGGGGCCGGTCCGGCGTCGGCTCCCAGGCAGGGGCAGGGGCAGGGGCAGAGGCAGGGGCAGGCTTCTGGGCTTGGGCAGGGTGACACGGTGCGGCTCCAGGCCGTCGTGCCGGGGGACCCTGCTGCGCCCGGCGGGGCGACCGGCGGCGGCACGGCGGGCGGCGGCGCTGGGTTCGGGTTCGGCGTGGGGGCGGGGGGTGGGGGCGGGGGCCCGGAGAAGCGCACCGGCACGGCTTCCCGCCGGCTCCTGCCGCTCCTGCTCGGTGCCGCCGCGGTGGTCGCGCTCGGCGGCACGGCCATGGCGCTGTGGACGATGCCGGACTCCTCGGGCGACGAGGTGACCCTGCTCGACGCCAAACCGTCGGCGCCCGTGGTGAGCGTGGCCCCGCCCGTTCCCTCGCCGACGCCGTCCGCCGGGGCGTCCGCCCCGTCGCCCTCGGCCTCGCGCTCCCCGTCACCGAGCGCCTCACGCTCGGCCTCCCCGTCCCCCTCGCCGAGCCCTTCCCGCTCGGCGTCCCCCTCCGCGTCACCGAGCCCGTCACCGAGCGCGAGCCGCTCCCCCAGTCCCAAGCCCTCGGCGCCGGCACCGGGCCCGACCCTGCGGTTCGGGGACTCGGGCGCGGACGTGGAGAAGCTGCAGCGGCTGCTGGCCGATCAGGGCCTGTACCGCGGCAAGATCAACGGCCGGTTCGATTCGAGGGTGGAGTGGGCGGTGTCGACGTTCCAGTTCGAGAACGGCATCGACGACGAGGAATGGGGCGTCTACGGTCCCGTGACCCGGCGCGCCTTGGAGGGTTAGTTGGAGGGTTAGGGGGTGAGCGAGTGTGACGTCCCCCTGGCCGATCCCGACGCGTGGGAAGTGGCCTGACGCTGGAGGGACGGGGGTCACACCTCCTGCGGTGGCGCGAACCGCTCCGCGTTTTGTATCGTGTAGGAACAAAGTGGTTCCGCCTTCACTCCCTGACCGGTGGGCGGAACCACTTGTTCTCTTTTCCCGCCCGTCTGGAGCCCCGCCGATGCCGGCCAGCACCACCGCCACCACCGCACCCGTCGTCCTCAGCGCCAAGGCCCTGCTGCTGGACATGGACGGCACGATCGTCAACTCCGACGCGGTGGTCGAGCGCTGCTGGCGCGACTGGGCGGTCTCCCACGGCCTGGACCCGCAGGAAGCCCTCAAGGTGGTCCACGGCCGTCAGGGCTACGCCACCATGGCCGTACTGCTCCCGGACCGCCCGATGGAGGTCAACCGCGCCGAGAACGCGGTGATGCTCGCCCGCGAGACCGCCGACACCGACGGCGTGGTCCCGGTCGCGGGCGCCCCGGAGTTCATGGCCGCCCTCGACGGTCTGGCGCATGCCCTCGTCACGTCCGCCGACGCGGCCCTGGCTGCGGCCCGGATGACCGCCGCCGCCTTGCCGATGCCCGACGTACGGGTCACGGCCGAGTCCGTCCAGTCCAGCAAGCCCCACCCCGAGGGCTTCCTGAAGGGCGCCGCCGCCTTGGGCGTGGACCCGGCCGACTGCATCGTCTTCGAGGACTCCGCTGCGGGCATCGCGGCAGGTCAGGCGGCAGGAATGCGCGTGATCGGCGTGGGCCCGCGCGCGGCCGCCCACGCGCCTACGGTCCATGTCCCGGACCTGACGGCCTTGCGCGTCACGTCGGCTCCGGACGGCTCGATCCTCGTGTCGGTGGCGGGGGCATAGGCGGGGACGTAGGCCGCCCAGGGGGCCGGTTGAGCGGGGACCACGCCGGGCGGAAGCGCGCGGTGTTGGGGGGTTCCCGTCAGTCTCATCGTCTCTCCGGTTCGGGCCGGCCCCTCAAGGGCGCTCCCTGCGGTCGCGTCGCTACGCGATGGCCTACGGCCACCCTTGACCGACCGTCCCGAACCGGACATACGAGACTGTCGGGAACCCCCCAAAAGAACGGCACCGGGCGAGAGATCCCACCCACCAGCAGCCAGAGAAAGACGGGCCCGCTCCCGCACGCATCAGATCGCTACGCGCTTCACTCGGCCTAGCGGCTGCGGGCCGGCTGGGGCTGGACATAGGCCGCATCAGATCGCTACGCGCTTCGCCCGGCTTAGCGGCTGCGGCCCGCATGGGGCTGGACATGAGCCGCACGAGATCGCCACGTCCTTCGCTCGGTATAGCGGCTGCGGGCCGGCTGGGGCCGGGCATGAGCCGGCCGCGAAACACCCTGGCTGCCCGGGTCGACCAGAGCGGCCTAGGGCGGGTCTGAGGTCTCGCCGGTCGTCGCACACCTCTCGTAGCTCGGCAACTTCCTCTTGACCGCCGCCCAATGACGTCAGCCGCCCACCCACATGTGGGCGGGAGAGGGGAATTTGTGGCCGGGCCGGGTGAT
>NZ_JBEOXU010000201.1:0-8702 GCF_040296725.1 Streptomyces sp. NPDC002044 | reverse complement strand
GGACGCTCCAGGCCCCAGGAGGGGGACCAAGGTATCGTCGCTCCGCTCCGATACGGGGGCCCCGGAAACGCGACGTGGGGGCGGGGCGCCGGGGGGGGCCCCCCCCCCCGGGCGCGGGGGGGGGGCCGGCCGGCGCGGCCGGGGCGGCGGGGGCGGTGCGGGCGGCGGCGGGCGTTGCTCCGTACGGGTTACGGCGCCCCGGCGGCCCTTCGTACGGGCGGCGCGCGGACCGTCGTGGGGGTTACTGGGGGAACAGCGATCCCGACGCGAAGCGCAGCACCAGCTGCGGGGCGCCCGAGAGCACCACGGCGGTCACGGCGGTGAGCACGATCGCGGCCGTCACCGGCCACGGGGTCCGCGCGGGGGCGGCGGCCGGGGATCCGGCGGGGGTGGCGGCGGCTTCCGGCGCGCGGAACAGCAGCGCGGTCCAGCGGAGGTAGTAGTACAGGGCGAGGACGACGTTGACCGCCATGACGACGGCCAGCCAGCCCAGGCCCGCGTCGACCGCGGACCGCAGGACGGTGACCTTGGCGAAGAGGCCGATGAGGCCCGGCGGCAGGCCGGCCAGGCAGAGCAGGAAGAAGGCCAGCGAGAGCGCGGCGAGGGGGCGCTCGGCGTACAGGCCGCGGTAGTCGCTGATCCGCTGGAGCGGCTTGGTGCGGGCGACCAGCGCGGCGACGGAGAAGGCCCCGAGGTTCACGGCCGCGTACATCAGGGCGTACGCGACGGTGGAGCCGATCTGGTCGCGCCCGGAGTACGCGGCGGCCGCGATCGGGACCAGCAGGTAGCCCGCCTGGCCGACCGAGGACCAGGCGAGGAGGCGTACGGCACTGTTCGGCCGGTCGGCGGACTGGCGCAGGGCGGCGGCGTTGCCGAGGGTCATGGTGAGGGCGGCGAGGACGGCGAGGGCCGGTCCCCAGATGTCGGAGTACGCCGGGAAGGCGATCACCGTGACGAGGATCAGGCCGGTGAAGCCGACGGCCTTGCCGATCACCGAGAGGTAGCCGGCGATGGGCAGGGGCGCGCCGACGTAGGTGTCGGGGACCCAGAAGTGGAAGGGGACGGCCGCGGTCTTGAAGGCGAAGCCGACGAGAGTGAGTGCGACGCCGGCCATGGCGAGGGTGTCGAGCTGCCCGGGGACGTCTTCGAGGCGGTCGGCGACCTGGCCGAGGTGCAGGGAGCCGGTGGCGGCGTAGACGAAGCTGACGCCCATCAGGGACACGGCGGTGGCCGTGACGGAGGACAGGAAGAACTTGAGGGCGGCCTCGGAGGAGAGCCGGTCGCCGCGGCGCATGCCGACGAGGGCGAAGGCGGGCAGCGAGGCGACTTCGAGGGCGACGATCAGGGTCGCGAGGTCGCGGGAGGCGGGCAGCAGGGCCGCTCCGGCGGCGGAGGAGAGCAGCAGGAACCAGTACTCGCCGGCCGGCATGCGCGCCTCGCGGACGGCGGTGACCGACAGCAGTGCGGTGACCAGGGCGCCGACCAGGACCAGGAACTGGACGACGAGCGCGAAGTGGTCGGCGGTGTAGCTGCAGGCGGCCGGGTCGCCGGTGAGGCAGAAGGTGGCGCGGTCGCCGGCGCGCAGCGGCAGCAGGGTGGCGGTCGCGGCGGCGAGGCCGGCCACGGAGACCCAGCCGAGCAGGCCCTTGCGGTGCTCGGGGACGAAGAGGTCGGCGACCAGCACGGCCAGGCCGACGGCGGCGGTGATGACGACGGGCGCGATGGCGAGCCAGTCGACGGACTGGACCAGGTTCGGGGTCTCGGCGGCGAGGACCGCGAGGGCCGTCATGAGGTGCCTCCTGCGAGGAGCTTCTGGACGGCCGGGTCGGTGAGGCCGAGGAGGACCGCGGGCCACAGGCCGGCGAGGACGGTGAGGGCGGCGAGCGGGGTCCAGGCGGCGAACTCGTAGCGCTGGACGTCCGCGACGGCGAGTTCGGGGCCGGCCTTCGGGTCGCCCATGCAGACACGCCGCACGACGATCAGGAGGTACGCGGCGGTGAGCAGCGTGCCGAACGCGCCGACGGCCGTGTAGGTGAGGAACGCGGGGCGCGGCAGTCCCCCGGCCGGGTCGAAGGCGCCGAACAGGGCCAGCATCTCGCCCCAGAACCCGGCCAGGCCGGGCAGGCCCAGGGAGGCGACGGCGGCGAAGGCGAGGAGCGCGCCGAGGCGGGGGGCGCGGCCGTAGAGGGCGGCGCCGGTGGCTCCGGCGAGGGTGTCGAGGTCGGCGGTGCCGTAGCGGTCCTTGAGGGCGCCGACCAGGAAGAAGAGGAGGCCGGTGATCAGGCCGTGGGCGATGTTGGCGAAGAGCGCGCCGTTGACGCCGGTGGGGGTCATCGACGCGATGCCGAGGAGTACGAAGCCCATGTGGCCGACGGAGGAGTACGCGATGAGGCGCTTGAGGTCGCCCTTGCCGCCCTTGCGGGCCAGGGCGAGGCAGGCGAGGGATCCGTAGACGATGCCGACGACTGCGAAGGCGCCCAGGTAGGGGGCGAAGGTGGCCATGCCGTCGGGGGTGACGGGGAGCAGGATGCGGACGAACCCGTACGTGCCCATCTTCAGCATGACGCCGGCCAGCAGGACGGAGCCGACGGTGGGGGCGGCGGTGTGGGCGTCCGGGAGCCAGCTGTGCAGCGGCCACATCGGGGTCTTCACGGCGAGGCCGGTGCCGATGGCGAGGACGGCCAGGAGCTGGGTGGTGCGGGACAGTTCGCGGCCGTTGTCAGAGGCGAGTGCCACCATGTCGAAAGTGCCGCTGTTCAGTCCGATGAGCAGCAGGCCGAGCAGCATGACGACGGAGCCGAGGAGGGTGTAGAGGATGAACTTCCAGGCGGCGGCCTGCCTCTGAGCGCCGCCCCAGCGGGCGATGAGGAAGTACATCGGGATGAGGACCATCTCGAAGGCGAGGAAGAAGAGCAGCAGGTCGAGGACGGCGAAGGTCGCGAGGGTGCCGGACTCCAGGACGAGCAGCAGGGCGACGAAAGCCTTCGGGGAGGGGCCCTCGGGGAGCTTGAAGTAGCTGTAGAGCGCGCAGAGGAAGAACAGCAGCGCGGTCATCAGGAGGAGGGGGAGCGAGATGCCGTCGACACCGAGGTGGATCCGTACGTTCAGCGCCTGGATCCAGCTGATGTCCGTCGTCGCCTGGAAGCGGGCCGGGGCGTCGTGGTCGAAGCCCAGGGCGAGGGCGATCGCCGCGGCGAGGATCACGCCGGTGACGGTCACGCCGTGGCGCAGCACGGCCTGTTCGGGACTGCGGCCCTTGAGTCCGGGCGGGGCCGGCAGGAGGGCCGCGGCGGCGCCGAGGAGCGGTGCGGCCACGAGGAACGCCAGAAGGAACTGCATCACGGACGGGCTGATATCAATCACGGCTGACTCACGGCTCACGATCCGGCGTTGACGTTGGCGAGGACGGCGGTGGCGATCGCCAGGACCACGGCGCCGGCGAGCAGGGCGCTCAGGTAGCTCTGCACGTTGCCGGTCTGGGCACGGCGTACGAGGCCGCCGAGCAGCCGGGGGCCGGCGCCCGCGCCGCGGACGTACGTGTCCACGACCTCGCGGTCGAGGAAGCGGACGAGGCTCGCGGCCGCCAGGACGGGGCGGACGAACAGCCGGTCGTAGACGGCGTCGAGGTGGAAGCCGTCGGCCGCGTGGCGGTGGAGCGGGCCGAGGAGGGCCCGTCCGGGGTCGGCGGCGGGTCCCGCGGGGACGGCGGGGTGCGTGTGGGAGACCTCCGCGACCTCGGGGGTCTCGGCCGCGGACTCGGCGGCGGCGGTGGCGGCGGACACCGCGGCCGCGACGGCGGCGGGCCGCTCGGTGCCGGCGGCGGACGCGGTCCCGGGGGCCGTGGCGGGGCCGGCCGCCGCCGCTGCCGCGGGGCCGATGGCGGCGGGGGCGGTGGCGGCCTCGGCGGTGGCGCGCTGCCAGAGGGCGTACGTGAGCATCGCGCCGATGGCGGCGGCGCCCGTGCCGAGGATCGAGGTGGCCAGGGTCGGGGTGAGCCGCCCGCCGTCGAACCAGTCGGCGAGGGGGCCCGCCGCGAGGCCGAAGCCGACCGAGGGGACCGCCAGCAGCCACAGCACGCCGGTCATGGCGAAGGGTTCCTTGCCGTGGTCGGGGGCGCTCGCGCCCCGGCCGCGGAAGGCCATGAGCCACAGCCGGGTCGCGTAGGCGGCGGTGAGCAGGGCGGTCAGCACGCCGGAGACCAGGACCAGCCAGCCGGCGGCGCTCGGGGCGAACTCCGAGTGGCCGGTGGCGGCGTGCTCGGCGGCGACGAGGACGGCTTCCTTGGAGAAGAAGCCGGCGAAGGGCGGGATGGCGGCGAGCGCGAGCAGCGCGATCGTCATCGTCCAGAAGGCGTCGGGGATGCGCCGGGCGAGGCCGCTCATCCGGGACATGGCGGCGAGGGAGTTCGTACCGGCGGCGTGGATGATCACGCCCGCGCCGAGGAACAGCAGCGCCTTGAAGGCGCCGTGCGACAGGAGGTGGAAGACGGCCGCGCCGCGGTCGCCGACGGCCAGGGCGCCGGTCATGTAGCCGAGCTGGCCGATCGTGGAATAGGCGAGGACGCGCTTGATGTCGTCCTGCGCCAGGGCGGCGAGGCCGGAGCCGACCATCGTGACGGCCGCCATGACGGCCATGACCACCAGTGCGGCGCGGGAGGCGGCGAAGACCGGCAGGAGGCGGGCGACGAAGTAGACGCCGGCGGCCACCATCGTCGCGGCGTGGATCAGTGCGGAGACCGGGGTCGGGCCCGCCATGGCGTCGGGGAGCCAGGTGTGGAGCGGGAACTGCGCGGACTTGCCCGCGACGCCGGCGAGGAGCAGCAGCGCGATCAGCGTCGGGTGGTCGAGGCCGCCCGTGGCGACGGTGTCGAGGATCTTGGTGATCTGGAACGAACCGGCGTCGGTGGCGAGCGCGAACAGGCCGATCAGGAACGGGACGTCACCGAGCTTGGTGACGAGGAATGCCTTCAGGGAGGCGGAGCGGGCCGCCTCGGTCTCCCAGTAGTGCCCGACCAGGAAGTACGAGCAGATGCCCATGACCTCCCAGCCGACGAGCAGCACCATCAGGTCGCCGGAGTAGACGACGAGCAGCATGGCGGAGGTGAACAGGGAGACCAGGGCCGCGTACGACGGGTAGCGCGGGTCCTCGCGGAGGTACGCCGTGGAGTAGAGCTGTACGCAGGTGGCGACGACCCCGACCAGTACGGCGACCAGCACGGCGAAGCCGTCCAGGTAGAGCGACAGCTCGATCGGCACCGAGCCGGTCGGGGTCAGCTCGGTCGCGGTGTCGATCGCCCGGCCACCGCCCTGGCGGAAGGCGACGAGCACGGCCAGGACGGCGGCGGCCAGCGTGGGGAGGATGGCGAGGGGCCGGACGAAGCCGGGGGCGGTGCGGCCGAAGAGCAGTCCCGCCACCGCGCCCAGGAAGGGCAGGAGGGGGACGAGTACGGCGAGGGTCGTGGTGCTCACGCGGCGGCCTCCGGGCGGGCGGTGGCGGTGCCGGTGGCTGTGTGGGTGCCGGTTGCGGCGGTCCGGTCGGGCTCATGGCCTTCGGCGGTGTCGCGCATCCGGTCGACGTCCGAGGTGCCGCGGTTGCGGTAGACCATCAGCACGATCGCGAGGCCGATGCCGATCTCGGCGGCGGCGATGGCGATGGTGAAGAGGGTCAGGGCCTGGCCGGCGTGCAGGGCGTCGCGCAGCCAGACGTCGAAGGCCACCAGGTTGAGGTTGACGGCGTTGAGCATCAGCTCGACGGACATCAGGACCAGGATGGCGTTGCGGCGGGCCAGGACTCCGTACAGGCCCGTGCAGAAGAGGAGCGCCGCGAGGACGGCGGGGTAGGCGAGGTGCATCAGCGCCGGCCCTTCTTGTCGGCCGGGGCCTCGGGGACGGCGGCCTGGGGGGTGGCGGCGGGGGTGGTCCCGGTGGGGGTGGTCTCGGCCGGGTCGTTCCTGCGGGACAGCACGATGGCGCCGATCAGGGCCGCGAGGAGGAGCACGGACAGCGCCTCGAAGGGCAGCACCCAGTGCTGGAAGAGGATCTCACCGGAGACCTTCGTGGAGCCCTGGACCGGGCCGTCGAGGTCGATCCACGTCGTGCGGAAGGCGTCGACGACGACCCAGACGAGCGCGACGGCGGCGACGACCGCGACACCGAGGGCGACGGGCCGGTTGCCGGAGTCCGCGTCCGGGGAGCGGCCGATGGGGGCTTTGGTGAGCATCAGGCCGAAGAGGAGGAGGACGACCACGGAGCCGAGGTAGATCAGGACCTGGACCCAGGCGATGAACTCGGCCGTCAGCAGCAGGTACTCGACGGCGATGCCGCCGAGCGCGACGACCAGCCAGAGCGCGGCGTGCACCAGCTGTTTGGTGGTGACCGTGACGAAGGCGGCGCCGAGCGTGGCGAGGCCGACGAGCACGAAGGCGATCTCGACGCCGGTCGGCGAGAGGAAGCCGGGTGCCTGCGCGGCGGCGGGCGCGGTGGCCGCGGTGGCCGCGGCGGCGAAGTGGGCGGTGAACATCAGGCGGTGCCTCCCGCCGGGGCGTCGGGAGCGTCGGGAGCGTCGGGGGCTTCAGGGGCCTTGGGCGCGGTTCCGGGTTCCGTGCCGGAGGCGGGTTCCGTGCCGGGGGCGGGTTCCGTGCCGGGTGGGGTGGGGGTGGCCGGGACCGTGGGGTAGGTGCCCGGGGTGGCGGGGGCCGGGGGGGCCGCTGCGGCGGCTTCGGCCTTTTCCACCGCCTTGCGGGCGGCCGCGAGTTCCTTCGGCTCCTCGGCGGCCGGGTCCAGCGCGGGCGGGGCCGGGACGGTCCACATCCACTCGCGCAGCTTGTCCCGCTCGTGGGTCAGCTCGTGGATGTCGGTCTCCGCGTACTCGAACTCCGGCGACCAGAACAGGGCGTCGAAGGGGCACACCTCGATGCAGATGCCGCAGTACATGCACAGCGAGAAGTCGATGGCGAAGCGGTCGAGGACGTTGCGGCTGCGCTCGCGGCCGCCGGGGGTGGAGGCCGGCACCGTCTCCTTGTGGGAGTCGATGTAGATGCACCAGTCGGGGCACTCGCGGGCACACAGCATGCAGACCGTGCAGTTCTCCTCGAACAGGCCGATGACCCCGCGGGAACGGGGCGGGAGTTCGGGCTGGACCTCGGGGTACTGGGCGGTGTGCGAGCGCTTCGTCATCGTGCGCAGCGTCACCGCCAGGCCCTTGGCGAGGCCGGATCCGGGGATGGGCATCAGCTGATCGCCACCTTCACGATGCCGGTGAGCGCGATCTGGGCGAGCGCGAGGGGGATGAGTACGGTCCAGGCGAGCTTCTGGAGCTGGTCCTCGCGCAGGCGCGGGTAGCTGACCCGCAGCCAGATCACGACGAACGCCAGGACCGCGACCTTGAGCAGGGTCCAGACCCAGCCGAGGCCCTCGGCACCGAAGGGTCCGTGCCAGCCGCCGAGGAAGAGGACGGTGGTGAGGCCGCAGAGGACGACGATGCCGGCGTACTCGGCGAGGAGGAACAGCGCGAAGCGCAGGCCGGTGTACTCGGTGTACGCGCCGAAGATGATCTCGGAGTCGGCGACCGGCATGTCGAAGGGCGGCCGTTGCAGCTCGGCCAGGCCGGCGATGAAGAAGACGAGCGCGCCGACGATCTGCCAGGGCAGCCACCACCACTCGAATGCCTCGACGATGCCGGGGAGGGAGACCGTCCCGGCGGCCATGGCGACGGAGGCGGCGGCGAGCAGCATCGGAAGCTCGTAGGCGAGCAGCTGGGCGGCGGTGCGGAGGCCGCCGAGCAGGGAGAACTTGTTGGCGGACGCCCAGCCGGCCATGAGGGAGCCGAGGACTCCGACGCCCATGACGGCGAGCGCGAAGAACACGCCCGCGTCGATGACCTGGCCGACCGCGCCCTCACCCGGCCCGACCGGGATGGCGAGGAGGACGAGGAGGTACGGGAGCAGGGCGACGGCGGGTGCCAGTTGGAAGATGCGGCGGTCGGCGTTGGTCGGGACGATGTCTTCCTTCTGCGCGAACTTCACTCCGTCGGCGACGAGCTGGGCCCAGCCGTGGAAGCCGCCCGCGTACATGGGGCCGAGCCGGCCCTGCATGTGCGCCATCACCTTGTGCTCGGCCTGCCCGACGACGAGCGGGAGCACGAGGAAGACGGCGAAGACGACGATCAGTCGCAGTGCGACATCGAGGACGTCGTTCACGCGTCGCCTCCGTTGTCGGGGGTGGGGTCCGGCTCGGAGGCCGGTTCGGATGTCGGTGCCGGCTTCGGCTCGGTGGCCGGCTCCGGCTCCGGTTCCGGTTCCGGCTCGGCTTTCGGGGCCGGGCCCGTCGCGCGGGCCGGGCCGGCCGGCGGCTCCGTGAAGGCGGGCTTCGGGTCGTGCCAGGGCGCGTCCGGGTTCCGGGGCGCCGGCCGCCTCGGCGTCTCCGGGCCGGGGGCGGACTGGCTCACCGAGCCGTCCCCCGCCGAGCGGGTACGCCGGGCCGGCCGCGCGGCGTCGGGGGCGGGCTCGGGCGCGGGCCCGGCCGGGGCGGCCTGGCTCGCGGAGCCGTCCGCGACCGAGCGCGTACGCCGGGCCGGGCGGGCGGCGCCGGGAGCGGGCCCGGCCGCACCCGCGCCGGAAGCCGTGCCGGAAGCCGTGCCGGGCGCCGTGCCCGCGGCGGAAGCCGCGCCAGGGGCCGCACCGGGCGCCGTGCCGGGGACCGCCC
>NZ_JBEOXU010000200.1:0-8724 GCF_040296725.1 Streptomyces sp. NPDC002044 | reverse complement strand
AAGCTCGCCGACATCGTCCTGTGGCGCCCGCCGTTCTTCGGCGCCAAGCCCCAGCTCGTCCTGAAGTCCGGTTTCCCCGCCTACGGCGTCACCGGCGACCCCAACGCCGCCACCGACACCTGCGAACCCCTCGTCCTCGGACCGCAGTTCGGCTCGTACGGGGCGACCGCGGCCGACATCTCCGTCGCCTTCGTCTCCGCCGCGGCCGCCGCGCTCGGCGGCGACGAGATGCCCACCCGCCGCCGCCGCGTCGCCGTCCGCGGCGCCCGTGGGATCGGCCCCGGGGACCTCCTCCTGAACTCGCGGGTGGGCGCGGTCGATGTGGACGCGCGCAGCGGGCTCGTCTCCCTGGACGGCGAACCGCTGCGCTCCGAAGCCGCCGACTCGGTCTCCCTCAATCGCCTGTACTTCCTGTAAGCCGGCCCTGCCCGTAAGGACCCCCGCCATGACCGCAGCACAGCCCGCCGCCGCCACGAAGCCCGCCGCCACCGGCAAGCCCGCCGACGCCGGATTCCGGATGCCCGCCGAGTGGACCCCCCACGAGCGCACCTGGATGGCCTGGCCCAGCCCGAACCCGACCTTCACCACCGGGCAGGAACTCGCCGAGGCCCGCGAGGCATGGGGGGCCGTCGCCCGCGCGGTCGCCGCGTACGAGCCCGTGACCCTCGTGGTCTCCCCGGGCGACGCCGAGTCCGCCCGCGCGGTCGTCGGCGACGGCGTACAGCTGGTCGAGCGCGAGCTCGACGACGCCTGGATGCGCGACATCGGCCCGACCTTCGTCACGGACGGTGCGGGCGCGCTGGCCGCCGTCGACTGGACGTTCAACGGCTGGGGCGCCCAGGAGTGGGCCCGCTGGGACCACGACGAGAAGGTCGCCCGGCACGTGTCCGACCTCGTCGGCAGCCGCACCTACAGCACCGCCCTCGTCAACGAGGGCGGCGCCATCCACGTCGACGGCGAGGGCACCGTCCTGCTCACCGACACCGTGCAGCTGGGCGAGGGCCGCAACCCCGGCTGGACCCGCCACCAGGTCGAAGCCGAGATCCACGCCCACCTCGGCACGACGAAGGCGATCTGGCTGCCGTACGGCCTGGCCGGCGACTACGGCACCTACGGCACCCAGGGCCACGTCGACATCGTCGCCGCCTTCGCCCGCCCCGGCGTGGTGATGGTGCACACCCAGCCCGACCCTGCCCACCCGGACCACGAGCGCTGCACGGCCATCGCCGCGCTCCTGCGGGCGTCCACCGACGCCCGGGGCCGCCTGCTGGAGGTCGTGGAGGTCCCCGCGCCGACCGTGCTGGAGGAGGACGGGGAATGGGTGGACTACTCCTACATCAACCACTACCTGTGCAACGGCGGCGTGGTCCTGTGCTCCTTCGACGACCCGCGCGACGAGGAGGCCGCCGAGATCTTCCGCGGACTGTTCCCCGAGCGGACCGTGACACTGGTTGACGCACGTACGATTTTCGCCGGGGGTGGCGGTATCCACTGCATCACCCAGCAGCAGCCGAAGGTCTGACCGACGAGGAGTGGGTCCATGGTGGCGGGTGGAGTACCGGTACGGGCGGCGCGCAAGAACGCGCCCCCGCGCGAGGACGTCCTCGTCGCCGCCATGGCCACGATCGCCGAACGCGGTCTCGAGGGCCTGACCATGGCGGGCCTGGGCCGCGAGGTCGGCATGAGCAGCGGCCACCTCCTGTACTACTTCGGCAGCAAGGACGAGCTGCTGCTGCGAACCCTGGAGTGGAGCGAGGCCGCGCTCGGCACCGAGCGGCGCGGGCTGCTGTCCCGCCGCGGACCGGTGGCCGAGCGCCTGCGCGCGTACGTCGACCTGTACGTCCCCACCCGCGCCCGCGACCCGCACTGGACGCTCTGGCTGGAGGTGTGGAACCGCTCGCAGAACGCGGGCCCCCAGGAGCGCGACCGGCAGGCCGCCATCGAGGGCGCCTGGCACCGCGACCTGGTGGCGCTGCTCGCCGAGGGCATCTCGCGCGGCGAGTTCCGGCCGGTGGACCCCGATCGCGTGGCGGCCCGCATCCGGGCCCTCCTCGACGGCTTCAGCATCCAGCTGGCGGTGGGACTGCCGACGCTGGACCGCGCGGCCATCCTGGCCCACGTGCGCGAGTTCCTCGACGACACCCTGACCCCGCACGCCCCGGCGTGAGCGGGCCCGCCGCCCGCTGCCCCAGCCCGCCGCCCTCAGCCCGCCGCCCTCAGCCCGGCTCACGCGCCCCGGCTGCCCGGATGCTGAGATCCGTGTCCGCGGACGGCCACCGGTATGGCACACTGCGGGCGTGCCTGCTCAGCTCATGATTATCGCCAGCAGCGCGCCGGTCCCCAGGGGCCGCTGAACCGCGGAAGAACTTCGCGGAAGCGGCCACCGTGCCTCGGACCCGCGCGCAGACCTCTCGCTACCCGCGAGGGGTTTTTTCGTTTCCCGGCACCATCCCTGCCGGGAGCGGGCCGCGCGCGATGATGGAGGCAGTGGATCCCGGACATCCGGACCCACCATCCGACAGGAGCCAGATCAGCATGACGACGACAGAGGTCGCAGAGGTCCTCGACGACAGCTTCCATGTCTTCGACACCACGCTGCGCGACGGCGCCCAGCGCGAAGGCATCAACCTCACGGTCGCCGACAAGCTGACGATCGCCCGGCACCTGGACGACTTCGGAGTGGGCTTCATCGAGGGCGGCTGGCCCGGCGCCAACCCCCGTGACACCGAGTTCTTCTCCCGGGCCCAGGCCGAGATCGACTTCAAGAACGCCCGGCTCGTCGCCTTCGGAGCCACCCGCAGGGCGGGCGGCTCGGCGGCCGAGGACCCGCAGGTGCGGGCCCTGCTGGCCTCCGGCGCCCCCGTGATCACCCTCGTCGCCAAGTCGCACGACCGTCACGTCGAACTGGCCCTGCGCACCACCCTCGAGGAGAACCTGGAGATGGTCCGCGACACCGTCTCCCACCTGGTCGCCGCAGGCCGCCGCGTCTTCGTCGACTGCGAGCACTTCTTCGACGGCTACCGCGCCAATCCCGCGTACGCGAAGTCCGTCGTGCGCACCGCCCACGAGGCCGGCGCCGACGTCGTCGTCCTCTGCGACACCAACGGCGGCATGCTGCCCGCCCAGGTGACGGCCACCGTCGCCACCGTCCTCGCCGACACCGGCGCCCGCCTTGGCATCCACGCCCAGGACGACACCGGCTGCGCCGTCGCCAACACCCTGGCCGCCGTCGACGCGGGCGCCACCCACGTCCAGTGCACGGCGAACGGCTACGGCGAGCGCGTCGGCAACGCCAACCTCTTCCCCGTCGTGGCCGCCCTGGAGATCAAGTACGGCCGCACGGTGCTCCCCGAGGGCGCCCTCGCCGAGATGACCCGCATCTCGCACGCCATCGCGGAGGTCGTCAACCTCACCCCCTCCACGCACCAGCCGTACGTCGGCGTCTCCGCCTTCGCGCACAAGGCCGGCCTGCACGCCTCCGCGATCAAGGTCGACCCGGACCTCTACCAGCACATCGACCCCGCGCGGGTCGGCAACACCATGCGCATGCTGGTCTCCGACATGGCCGGCCGGGCCTCCATCGAGCTCAAGGGCAAGGAGCTCGGGGTCGACCTCGGCGGGGACCGCGCGCTGATCTCCCGGGTCGTCGAGCGGGTCAAGGAGCGGGAGCTGCGCGGCTACACGTACGAGGCCGCCGACGCCTCCTTCGAGCTGCTGCTCCGCGCCGAGGTCGAGGGCCGCGCCCGCCGGTACTTCCGTACGGAGTCCTGGCGCGCGATCGTCGAGGACCGCCCGGACGGCACCCATGCCAACGAGGCCACGGTCAAGCTGCGCGCCAAGGGCGAGCGGATCGTCGCCACGGCGGAGGGCAACGGACCGGTCAACGCGCTGGACCGGGCCCTGCGCGTGGCGCTGGAGCGGTTCTACCCGCAGCTGGCCAAGTTCGAGCTGGTGGACTACAAGGTCCGCATCCTGGAGGGCACGCACGGCACGGAGTCCACGACCCGCGTCCTGATCGCCACGACGGACGGCGTCCGCGAGTGGTCGACGGTCGGCGTCGCCGAGAACGTGATCGCGGCGTCCTGGCAGGCCCTTGAGGACGCCTACACCTACGGCCTCCTGCACGCGGGCGTGGAACCGGCGGAGTAGCCGCCGCCGAGCGGCCGTCCGGGCGCTGTCCGCGGCCCTTATGTCCTGCTCACACGGGAAAGTACCGGTTCGGGTAGCGTCGTGGGTATGAGGACCAGGCTGATATCCGCACGATCCGGACCGCTGCTGGCCGGTCTGCTGCTGGCCCTGTCGGCGACGGCCCTCGTGGTGGCCGCCCCACAGGCGTCGGCCGCCACCGGGACGGCCGCCGTGGCGGAGGCCCTCAAGAAGGGCCCGGTCTACGTCGATCCGCGGGCCGAGGCGCAGCTGCCCAGGGCCGAGGCGGACGCGCTCGCGAAGAAGATCAAGGACGCCGGGAAGCCGGTGTTCGTCGCCGTGCTGCCGGCCGCCGCGGAGTTCCCGCAGGACAGGGTCCTCGCGGCGGTCCGCGCCGAGACCGGCATCACGGGGCTGTACGCGATCCGCCTCGGCGACGGCTTCCGGGCCGCCGCCGACCGGACCGTCATGCCGGGGTACGCGGTCCAGAACCTCTCCGAGGCGGTGAAGACCGGCGGCCCGGCCGACGCGACGACACAGCTCGACACCTTCGTGGACCAGGCCCTCGGCCAGGCCAAGGGCTCCGCCCCGGCCTCCTGGGGCACCAGTGGAGCCGGCGACGGCGCCCCGGTCGGCGGCCTGATCGCGCTCGGCGCGGTGGCGGTGGTCGGCGGCGGCGGCGCGTACGCGCTGGTCCGGCGGAACCGCAAGCGGAAGGAAGAGGTCCGGCGCGAGGCGGTCGCCCGCCTGGGCATCGTCGTCGACGAGGACATCACGGCCTTCGGCGAGGAGCTGGAGCGGCTCGACTTCCACCCGGGGGAGCCCGGAGCCGACGACGCGATGCGCGAGGACTACGAGCAGGGGCTCGACTCCTACGAGAAGGCCAAACAGATCATGGCCTCCGTCCGGCGGCCGGACGAGGTCCAGGGGGTCACCCAGGCGCTGGAGGACGGCCGTTACGCCCTGGCCCGCCTCGACGCGCGCCGTCAGGGCAAGCCGGTGCCCGAGCGCCGCTCGCCCTGCTTCTTCGACCCCCGGCACGGTCCCAGCACCGAGGACGCCGCGTGGGCCCCGCCCGCGGGGGCGGCCCGTACCGTACCGGTCTGCGCGGCGGACGCCGTACGGCTGCGCGACGGGCTCGACCCGGCGGTCCGCACCGTCGACACCGAGCACGGGCCGCGCCCGTACTACGACGCCGGCCCGGCGTACGGGCCCTGGGCCGGCGGCTACTTCGGCGGCGGCATGCTGCCGGGTCTGCTGATGGGCACGATGCTCGGCTCGATGATGGCCGCTCCCGCCTACGCCTCGGACTTCGGCGGCGCGGGGAGCGGTTTCGAGGGCGGGGACGTTTCCGGGGCCGACTTCAACCCGTCCGACTTCGGCGGCGGGGGCGGCGGATTCGACGGGGGCGGCGGATTCGACGGCGGGGGCGGCTGGTAGCCGCCCCCGGGGGCCGGGTCCGGCGGGTCAGGCCTGCTTGATCGCGGAGATGTCGAAGGTCAGCTTCACCTTGTCGCTGACCATGACCCCGCCGGCCTCCAGCGCCGCGTTCCAGGTCAGGCCCCAGTCGGAGCGCAGGATCTCGGCGGAGCCCTCGAAGCCGACGCGCTCGTTGCCGTAGACGTCCGTGGCGGAACCGGCGAACTCCAGGTCGATGGCGAGCGGCCGGGTGACGTCCTTGATCGTCAGCTCGCCCGTGACGCGGTACGCGTCGCCGCCGAGCTGGGCCGCGGAGGTGGAGCGGAAGGTCATCAGGGGGAAGCGCTCGGCGTCGAAGAAGTCGCCGCTCAGCAGGTGGCCGTCGCGGTCCGCGATGCCGGTGCCGACCGAGGCGATGGTGACGTCGATGGAGGCGGTGGAGCGGGACGGGTCCGTGCCGTCCAGGCGCAGGAGGCCCTCGTGCTCGCCGAAGCTGCCGCGGACGTTGGTCACCATGGCGTGGCGCACGGTGAAGCCGATGCTGCTGTGGGAGGCGTCGATGACGTAGTCGCCGGTGAGCGCGGCGAGGGCCGGATCCACGTCCAGCGTGGCGACGGCGGCGGTGTTCGTGTCCTGGCTGCGACGGGTGAAGAGACCCATGGCTTCCTCCTCGGTAGAGTGCTGCGTGTCTGTTGAATGTTCAACGACTTCAACGAGGATGACGCTAGACCCATTCCGTTCAAATTTCAACTTCTTGGGCGGCGCTCCTGTCCCTTTGTCGGGGATCGACAAAGGAGCGGTCCCCCGTATGGCGGAGTCCGCGCATCGCCGAGCCCTTCTGTGCGGGCCGGACAGCGGAAGACACCCGAGACTGTGCGGAATCAACGGAGGTTTTTCGCGCCTCGCTTCGTAAGGTCGGTACATGACCGTTGTGGACCAGACCCCGAGCGAGCCCACGGACGCCCGCGGGCGCGTGGCCGAGCTGCACTCCCTGCGCGAGCAGGCGCGGCGCGGCCCCAGTGACCGGGCGACCGAGACCCAGCACGCCAAGGGCAAGCTGACCGCCCGTGAGCGCATCGCGCTGCTCCTCGACGAAGGTTCCTTCAAGGAGGTCGAGCAGCTGCGCCGCCACCGGGCGACGGGCTTCGGCCTGGAGAACAAGAAGCCCTACACCGACGGCGTGATCACCGGCTGGGGCACGGTCGAGGGCCGCACGGTCTTCGTCTACGCGCACGACTTCCGGATCTTCGGCGGCGCGCTGGGCGAGGCCCACGCCCAGAAGATCCACAAGATCATGGACATGGCCATCGCGGCCGGCGCCCCGCTGGTCTCCCTCAACGACGGCGCCGGCGCCCGCATCCAGGAGGGCGTCTCCGCGCTGGCCGGCTACGGCGGCATCTTCCAGCGCAACACCCGCGCGTCGGGCGTCATCCCGCAGATCTCGGTCATGCTGGGCCCCTGCGCGGGCGGCGCCGCCTACTCCCCGGCCCTGACCGACTTCGTCTTCATGGTCCGGGACACCTCGCAGATGTTCATCACCGGCCCGGACGTGGTCCGCGCGGTGACGGGCGAGGAGATCACCCAGAACGGCCTCGGCGGCGCGGACGTCCACGCCGAGACCTCCGGCGTCGCGCACTTCGCGTACGACGACGAGGAGACCTGCATCTCCGAGGTCCGCTACCTGATCTCGATGCTGCCCTCCAACAACCGCGAGAACCCCCCGGTCCACGAGACGTCCGACCCGGCCGGCCGGCGCTCGGAGGTCCTGCTGGACCTGGTGCCCGCGGACGGAAACCGTCCGTACGACATGCTCAAGGTCATCGAGGAACTCGTCGACGAGGGCGACGTCCTGGAGATCCACGAGCGCTGGGCGCGCAACATCATCTGTGCGCTGGCCCGGCTCGACGGCCAGGTCGTCGGCATCGTGGCGAACCAGCCCGGCCACCTCGCGGGCGTGCTCGACATCCACGCCTCGGAGAAGGCGGCCCGCTTCGTCCAGCTCTGCGACGCCTTCAACATCCCGATCATCACCCTCCTGGACGTCCCCGGCTTCCTGCCGGGCGTCGACCAGGAGCACGGCGGGATCATCCGCCACGGCGCCAAGCTGCTGTACGCGTACTGCAACGCCACCGTCCCGCGGATCTCGCTGATCCTGCGCAAGGCATACGGCGGCGCCTACATCGTCATGGACTCCCAGTCCATCGGCGCCGACCTCACCTACGCCTGGCCCACCAACGAGATCGCGGTCATGGGCGCCGAGGGCGCGGCCAACGTCATCTTCCGCAAGCAGATCGCGGACGCCGAGGACCCCGAGGCCATGCGCGTCCGCATGGTCAAGGAGTACAAGGCCGAGCTGATGCACCCGTACTACGCGGCCGAGCGCGGCCTCGTCGACGACGTGATCGACCCCGCCGAGACCCGCGGGACGCTCGTCAGCGCCCTCGCGATGCTCCGCAACAAGCACGCCGACCTGCCGTCCCGCAAGCACGGCAACCCGCCGCAGTAAGAGGAGACACGCCACCGATGAGCACCGACACCCTGCTCCGCGTCGAAAAGGGCAACGCCGCCCCCGAGGAACTGGCCGCGATCACCGCGATCCTGCTGGCCCGCGCCGCCGCCACCCCGGAGACCGCACCCGCCCGCACCCCCCGCTCCCAGGCCGGCTGGCGCCGCCTGGAGCGCACGCCGGGCTTCCGCGCCCCGCACAGCTGGCAGGGCTGAGCCCCGCGAGGCTCCGTACGCCGGGAGGCCCCGCACCCTCAAGGGTGCGGGGCCTCCCGCGTGCCCGGGGCCCGCACCCGGTCCGCGCACCCCGGGCCCCGGGCCCCGGGCACGGCGAAGGCCCCCGCGTCCCGGACGCGGGGGCCTTCGGCATGCCGTGGGCGGCCGCTAGCGCAGCCGGGCCATGAGGGCGTGCTCGACGAGCGTGATGAGGGCGCTCTTGGCGTCCGCGCGGTGGCGGGCGTCGGTGGTGATGATGGGGGCGTCGGGGCCGATCTGGAGGGCCTCGCGGACTTCTTCGGGGGTGTAGGGCTGGTGTCCCTCGAAGCCGTTCAGGGCGATCACGAACGGCAGGCCGCTGTTCTCGAAGTAGTCGACGGCGGGGAAGCAGTCGGCGAGGCGGCGGGTGTCGACGAGGACGATGGCGCCGATGGCGCC
>NZ_JBEOXU010000199.1:0-8744 GCF_040296725.1 Streptomyces sp. NPDC002044 | reverse complement strand
GCGGCACCCGTCTGCAATCGAGGTGTATGGGGTGTTGTGGGTGGGCGGCGACCCAGGTGAGAGGGCCGCGCCGCGGGCGGCGGCTGGCGCCGCCGGCGGTCCCCGTCGGGTGGGGGGTGGTGGAGGTGGCGGACATCAGGAGAGGGCCTTGTCCCACTTCTCGGCGAGGGCGGCCTTGGCCTTGTCGAGTTCCTCGGACGCGGGGAACGCCGGGGTGCCCTGGACCTGGGGCAGCTTGGCGACGGCGTCCTTGTCGGCGGTGCCGTCCTGGGTCATGACGGGCAGCAGCACCGGGCGGGCGTAGCCCTTGAGCCACAGGTTCTGGCCCTCGGCGCTGTAGAGGAACTCCATCCACAGGCGGGCGGCCGCCGGGTTCGGGGCCTCCTTGTTGATGGCCTGCGAGTAGAACTGGGCGAAGACGCCGTCGGTGGGGACGGCGACCTTCCAGTCGACGCCCTTGCCCTTGAACTGCTGGGCGTAGCCGGCGTTCAGGTAGTCCCAGTCGATGGAGATGGGCGTCTCGCCCTTCTCGACGGTGGCCGGGGTGGACTCGACGGGGATGAAGTTCCCGCTCTTCTTCAGCTGCCCGAAGAAGTCGATGCCGGGCTGGATGTCGCCGAAGGAGCCCTTGTTGGCGAGGGCGGCCGCGTAGACGCCGCCGAAGGCGGAGCCGGACTTGGTGGGGTTGCCGTTGAGGGCGACCTTCCCCTTGTACTCGGGCTTGAGCAGGTCCGCGAAGGTCTGCGGGCAGGTGGGGACGCGGGCGGCGTCGCAGCCGATGGAGACGTAGCCGCCGTAGTCGTTGTACCAGCGGCCGTCGGCGTCCTTCTGGCCTGCGGGGATCTTGTCCCAGGCCGCGACCTTGTACGGGGCGAACAGGTTCTCGGCGGCGCCGCTGCGGGCGAAGGCGATGCCGAGGTCCAGTACGTCGGGGGCGCGCTTTTGGCCCTTGCGGGACTTGACGGCGGCGATCTCGTCGGAGCTGGAGGCGTCCGGGTTCTCGCTGTTGACCTTGATCTTGTACTTGGCCTCGAAAGCCTTGATGATCTCGCCGTAGTTCGCCCAGTCCGGGGGCAGCGCGATCACGTTGAGCTGGCCCTCCTTCTGCGCGGCGGCCGTGAGGGCCTCCACGGAGCCGAAGTCGGCCGCGGAGGTGGCGGCGCCCGGCTGCTTCGCGTTCTTCGCGTCGCCGGTGGCACCCGCGGGCTGCGGGTCGGGGGCGGCGCCGCAGGCGCTGAGCGTGGTGAGGACGGCGGCACTGAGCAGTACGGCCGCACCGCGACGGGCGGAGGAACTGAGCACGGTCTCTCCCGGAGACAGATCCAAAAGGGGGTCGTTCACTTGTCTGAACAAGTTGACTCCAGTTCGCCCGGGCCCGCTGTACGGACGGTGAACGGCGCCCGTCGCCGGGAGCACGACTCGGGGAAGAGACGAGAATGGCCGGAACCAGCCGTGCCCGGAGCTGCTGGAGTGATCATGGAGGGGCCGGGGTGCCGCGGTACGGGCTCCCGGCACCCGGCACACCGGCGGCGGGCACACCCCGCCGGCACACATCCGCGACGAGGGGGAGAACGGCATGGGCACGGTCCGGTACCTGGAGATCGCCGCCGCGCTGCGCGGGGCGATCGCGTCCGGCGAGCTCCCGGTGGGCGGGCGGCTGCCCTCCGAGAGCGATCTGGCGGCCCGCTGGTCCGCCTCGCGCGGCACGGTCCGCCAGGCGGTCGCGACCCTCGCCTCGGAGGGCCTGATCGGTTCCCGTCAGGGAGCGCGCCGGATCGTGCTGCGGCACGAACGCCGCCACAGTTTCGGCGAGTTGAACAGTTTCGCCCAGTGGGCCGAGGGCGTGGGGCACGAGGCCGGAAGCCGTTTCCTGTCCCGGATCCGGCGGCCCGCCACGGCCGAGGAGGCGGAGCGGCTGCACCTGGCGCCGGGCACCGGGATCCTGGCCGTGCTGCGGCTGCGCCTGCTGGACGGGGAGCCGGTCATGGTGGAGCGGACGGCGTACGCCGACTGGGTCGCGGCGGCGGTCGAGGCGCTGCCGGCGGACTGCCGCTCCGTCATGGACGCCCTGGCCGAGGGCTCGGGAGTGGTGGCCCACCACGGCGAGCACCTCATCGACGCGCTCGCGGCGGGCAGCGAGGACGCCCGCCTCCTGGGGATCCGGCGCGGCAGCCCGCTTTTGCGCCAACGGCACGTCTCGGCGACGGCGGCCGCCCGCCCCATCGAGTGGTCCGACGACCGCTACCGGGCGGGCAGCGTGACCTTCAGTGTGAGCAACTCGGCGGTAGCAACCCCCTTGGAACGCCGGGCAGGAGACCACTGAGACCCTCCCTCCGCCGCCCCCGGCCCCGTGCTGGTGCGCTCCGGCGCGGCCGACCTCGCTCCGGCCTGTACCTCGACGGGCCGCCGCCCGTCCCGCCGGACCTGCGCCCCGGGGCCGAAGATCGCCGGAACGGGTCAGCGGCGCGGCCCGCGCGGGTGAAAGAGCGGGCCCGGCCCGTTCCGCTCCGCGGGGCCGTCCGTTGGGGGAGGCATGCGCACTCCGATAGACGCCCCGATACACGCCCCGACCGACGCCCCGGTCCCGCCCGCCGCCGCTCACCGCGATTCCTTCGCGGAGCTCGCGGCGGAGGCCGGCCCCGACCCCCTGCCCCGCATACGGGCCGCGCTGCGGGGCGACGTCCTCGCCGTCGGCCTGGCCGGGGAGTTCGACCACTACTCCTGCGCTCCCCTGCACCGGCTGCTCGCGGACGGCGCCGCCCGCGGCGCCCGCCGTCTCGTCCTGGACGCCGCCCGCGTGACCTTCTGCGACTCGGCCCTCCTGCTCGTACTGGACCGGTGGGTCCGGGCCGGCGGCCGCGTGGAGGTCGCCGCCGGCTCCCGGGCCGTCCGGGTGCTGATGGAGCTGGCGGCGCGCCTGCCCCTGCCGCCCGGCGGCGGGTTCAGACCGTAGCCGCCTGATCCGCGCCCTGCCGCTCGACGATGCGGCCGTCGCACAGTTCCACGACCCGGTCGGCGAGTTCGATCAGGACCGGGTCGTGGGTGGCGACGAGGACGGTGACGCCCTCGCTGCGCACCACGGCCCGCAGCAGCCCCATGATCTGCCGCCCCGTCTCGGAGTCGAGCTGTCCGGTCGGTTCGTCCGCGATGATCAGGTCGGGCTCGTTGGCCAGGGCACGGGCCACCGCCACGCGCTGCTGCTGACCGCCGGAGAGCTCCCCGGGACGCTGTCCCGCGTGCTCGCTCAGACCCACCAGGGCGAGCAGGGTGCGGGCCCGTTCCTCGCGCTGCGCCGCCGGCACCTTGCGCAGGCGCATCGGGACGCCGACGTTCTCGGCGGCGGTGAGCACCGGGATCAGGCCGAAGGACTGGAACACGAAGCCGATCCGGTCGCGGCGCAGTTCCAGCAGCCCGGCCTCGTCCAGGCCCGCCAGGTCCGTGCCGTCGAGGGAGACGGTGCCGCGGGACGGGGCGTCGAGACCGCCGACCACGTTCAGCAGGGTGGTCTTGCCCGAGCCGGACCGGCCCTTGAGCGCGGTGAGTTCACCCCTTCGCACGTCGAACGAGACACCCCGCAGCGCGTGCACGGCCTGCTCTGCGGTGCCGAAGCTGCGGTACACGTCGGCCACCCTCAGAATGGGTTCCGACGTGCTCTCCCCGTGCTGCGTCATCGTGTGCGCTCCCCCTGCGATCGGCCTTCCGGCGGTGTCCGAGACGCCGCCCATTCGCATTTGCTCACCCGTCACATCGATCGCGCAAGTCCCTTCCGCCCTGCGTTGGCATCTGGCAGCATCGTCCGCTATCCGGTACCAACGGTCCGGATGGGGGAGGAAACAGGCACATGCTCGGCTTCGTCACGCGCCGGCTGCGCGGGCGACTGCCGCTCGCCGGCGCCGTACTGCTCACCGTTCTGATCACCACGACCGTGCTGACGGCGCTGTTCGCCTTCACCCGCGGCGTCGGCGACGCGGGGCTCCGGCAGGCCCTCCAGGGCCCGGACCACTCCCGCGCCACGGTACTGGTCGGCGCCGAGCACACCACGGCCTCCCGCGCGGCCGACGACCAGGCCGTACGCGCCTTCTCCGGTGAACTGTTCGGCCGGCTGCCGGTCGGCGTCGAGAGCGTGGCCCGCAGCCGTCCCTACGGACTGCCCGGCGCGGCCTCCCCCGGCAAGCAGGCCGACCTGACCCTGCTCGCCTCCCTCGACCGCGCGCGCGTACACCTCCTCGCGGGCGAGTTGCCCGCGGCCGCCCCGGGGCCCGGCCCGCTCGCGGTCGCCGTGCCCCGGGCGGCCCTGGCCCGGCTGGGGCTGACCGAGGCCGCACTGCCCGCCGAGGTCCGGCTGGAGGACCGGTTCGGCGGCGCCCCGCTCACCGTCCGGGTCACCGGCGTGTACCTGGCCGCCGACCCCGGTGCCCCGTACTGGCGGCTCGACCCGCTCGGGGGGCGCGGGCTCCAGGTCGGCGGGTTCACGACGTACGGGCCGCTGCTGGTGGACGACTCCGCCTTCACCTCCGGCGCCCTCGCGCAGAACGGCCGCGCCTCGCTGCTGGACCCCGACTTCTCCGCCGTCGACGCGGGCGGGGCCGAAGCGGTCCGCGGCCGTGCGGCGGGACTGGCGGACGGGGCCCCCGAGGGGTCCGGGGTCAAGGCCCCCGCCGGGTTCCAGGTCACGACGCAACTCCCCGCCCTACTGGCCGAACTGCGCTCCGGGCAGGCCGTCGCCCGTTCCTCGCTGCTGGTCGGCGCGCTCCAGCTGGCCGTGCTGGCGGGGGCGGCGCTGCTGCTCGTCTCCCGCCTCCTGACCGACCGGCAGGAGCCGGAACGGATCCTGCTGACCGCGCGCGGCGCCTCCCGGCTGCGGCTGGGCGCCCTGGGCGCGGCCGAATCGCTCCTCCTCGCCCTGCCCGCCGCCGTCCTGGCCCCGCTGCTCTCGCCGCCCCTGCTGGGCCTGCTCGCCGGCTTCGGCCCCCTGTCCGCGGTCCCCCTCGACACCTCGGGCACGTGGCTGCTGTGGCCGGTCGCGGCCGGCTGCGCCCTCGGGTGCGTGCTGCTGACCGCACTGCCCGCCGCACTGCGCGGCGCGGGGGCCGCCGCGCTGCGCCGCAGCGGCCGCCGTCAGGCGCTCGTCGCCGGGGCGGCCCGGTCGGGCGCCGACCTGGCGCTGGTGGCCCTCGCCGTCCTCGCGTACCGGCAGCTCGCCCGGTACGGCGGCGGGCAGGGTCCCGCGGACGGGACCGGTGACCCCGCCGGGCTCGGCGTCGACCCGGTGCTGGTCGCCGCTCCGACGCTGGCCATGTGCGCCGGCACCCTGCTCGTCCTGCGGCTGCTGCCCTTCGCCGCCCGGCTGGGCGGGCGAATCGCCGCGCGCGGCAGCGGGCTCGGGCCGGCCCTCGTCGGCTGGCAGCTGGCCCGTCGGCCGAAGCGGTCCACCGGGCCGGTGCTGCTGCTCGTGCTCGCCGTCTCCAGCGGTGTGCTGGCGCTCGGCCAGCACAGCGCCTGGTCCGCGTCCCAGCGCGACCAGGCCGACTTCGCCGCCGCCGGCGGCCTGCGGATCTCCGGCAGCGAACTGAACCCCCTCGGCCGCGGCGGCCGGTACGCCGCGCTGCCCGGCGGCGAGCGCGTCGTCCCGGTGGTGCGCACGGTCCAGGACCTGCCCGGTGGCAGGCCCGCCCAGGTGCTCGCGCTGGACGCCGCCGGTGTCGCCGACCGGGTGCCGCTGCGCGCCGACCTGCGCGACGGACGCCCGATGCGGGAGCTGTTCGCGCCGCTGGCGGCGGCCGGCCCGGCCGGCGGGAACGCCGTCGAGCTGCCCGGGCGGCCGCACCGGATCGACGTGGACGTGACGGTGCGGGCGCCGGCGGGTGCCTCGCAGGCGGGCCTCGGACTGCTGCTGCGGGACCGGTTCGGGCTGACGTTCCGCTCGCCGATGCTCCGCCTGCCCCAGTCCGGGGACGGCACCGTCTCCGTGGACGTCGGCGCGCTGGCCGGGGCGCCGCTGGGCGCTCCCGCCGCTCCCCTGTCGCTGGCGGGGCTGGTCGTCTCGTACGGCGCGGAGTACTACGGCACCTACCGGTTCCCGCCCGAGGACGCGGAGGCACCCGGGGAGCTGGCCGTACGCCGCCTCGGCGTCGCCGACGGCCCCGGCGGGCCGTCCGTGACCGTACCGGTGCCGGCCGGGGCTCCCGGCTGGACTCTGAAGACCCCGCTGCTGAACGGCGGCGCCCCCGCCGCGGAACTGCTGCCCGCCCCGGACGGCGCGGCGGAGCTGCCGCGGCTGCGCTACCACGGTGGCGGGGACACCGCCGGCGGCATCCAGCTCGGGCTGGTCCCGGGTGCCGCGCCCGCGCCCGAGCTGCCGGGCATCGCCACCCGCGGCTACCTCGCCGCCGTCGGGGCCGGGGTCGGCGACCTGGTCCCCGTCCCGCTGGGCGGGGCCACCGTCCCGGTCCGGGTGACCGCGGCCGTCGGCTCGCTCCCGGTGGCCGGCGACACCGCGCTCGCCGTCGACCTGGCCGCCGCCGGACGGCTGCTGGCGGCCGGCGGCGGACTGGAGCTGCCCCCGGCCGGCGAGTGGTGGCTGCCCGCCGCGTCGCCGTCCGACCCCGCGCCGGAGCGCGCGGCGGCCGAACTGCGCGCGGGCGCCGGGTCCCAGCAGGTGGAACTGCGCGAGGAGATCGCCGCCGTGCTGCTGGACGACCCGCTGAGCGCGGGCCCGCAGAGCGCGCTGGCCGCCCTCGCCGTGGCCTGCGCGGTGCTGGCGGCGATCGGCTTCGGTGCGGCCGCAGCGGCCGCCCGGCGCGAGCGGGCCGCGGAGTTCGCGGTGCTGCTGGCGCTCGGCACGCCCCGCCGGAGACTGGCCCGTACGGCCGCCGCCGAAGGCGGTCTGCTGGTGGGCCTGGCCACCGCCGTCGGACTGGGACTGGGCGCCGCCGTGGTCCACCTGGTGGTGCCGCTGGTGGTGCTGACCCCGGCCGCGCGCCGGCCCGTACCGCAGGTCCTGGTGGACCTGCCGGGCACCCAGACCCTGCTGATGGCCGCCGCGATCGCCGCGGTGCCCCTGCTGTCGGCCGTCCTCGCCGGCCGGTACGACCGAGACGTGGCCGCCCGGCTGCGGCACGTGGAGGAGATGTGACCGGCCCTGCCCCCACCGCCGGCGAGCGACGGCGCTCCCGGCCCGCGCCCTGGGTGCGGACCCGGCTGAGCGCGGCCCCGCTGGCCGCGCTCCTCGCCGCCGCCCTGGCCTTCGTCGCCGTACTGCCGGCGGCCGCGCTCCCGCGGGCCGTGGACCGCAGCGCCGACCACGCCCTGCGCTCCTACCTGCACGAGCGGGGGCCGAGCGAGACGAGCCTGACCGCCGTCGTCTCCGCACGGTACGGACAGCTGACCCCGGCGGAGATGGACTCCGTTCTGGCGGAGCTGCGCGCGCGCACCGGCGGCACCTTCCGGCTCGACCCGAGCGGTCCGGTGCACGGCGTGCGCGCGTTGCAGGGCCGCGCCCTCGCCAACCCGGGCCTGGCCCGGCCCGAGGGCGTCGCCCCGCGCCTGAGCCTGCTGCACCTGCCCGGGATCGCGGCCCACACCCGGCTGGTGGCCGGCCGCTGGCCGCAGGGCGGGGCGCCCGGCGCGCCGGTCCCAGTCGCCCTGTCGCTCCATGCCTCCGAAACCCTCAAGGCCCCGCTGGGCACGGTGCTGGAATCCGTGGCCGACCTCGGCACGAGCGACCGCGCGGAGGTCGTCGGCCTGTACGACGCCGACCCCGCCGACGCCTACTGGACCGACCTCCCCTGCCTGACCAAAGCCTGCCAGAACGTGACGGTCCCGCCGGAACCGAAGATCTTCTGGGAGACCGCCGCCGTCGTCGGGGCGGACTCCATCGGCCGGCTGGCGCCCTGGGGCCGCGGCGCCGACTACTTCTGGCGGCTCCCGGTGGACACCTCGGTCCTGCGCGCCGACCGGATGCCCGGTGTCGAACGGGAGGTCGCCGCGTTCGTCGCGGGCCCCACCGCCTCCGCGCTGGCCCTCGCCGTCAAGCGGCCGGACCTGCGCATCACCTCGCGCCTGCCCGAGCTGTTCACGCGGGCCGAGGCCCGGCGGCAGGCGGCCGCGCCGCTCGCGGCCATCGGCCCGGCCGGTGTCGCCGGGGTGGGGGCCGTGGTGTTCTGCCTGGCCGCCGCGCTCGGCGGCGACCGGCGCGAGGCCGAGCTGCGGCTGCTGCTCGCGCGCGGCGGTTCGCGCCGGTCCATCGTGCGCCGTCTGCTCGGGGAGGGCGCCGTCACCGTGCTGCCCGCCTCCGCGCTCGCCTGCTGGCTCGCCCTCGTCCTGCTGCCGTCCCCGCGGGCGACGGCCTCGCTGCTGGCCGCCTCGGCCGTCGCGCTCCTGGCCCTGCTGGCCTTCCCCGTACGGGCCTTCGTCCTGCTGTCCGCGCCGCGCGGGCGCAGCCCCCGGCGGCGGCTCGTCGCCGAGCTGCTCGTCGGGGCCGCCACCGCCGCGGCCGTCTTCGAGGTGCGCCGGCGCGGGGTCGCCCCGGCCGGGGCCGGGCTGGACCCGCTGCTGGTCGCGGCGCCGCTGCTGCTGGCGCTGTCCGGCGGGCTGTTCCTGGCCCGCGTCCAGCCCGTGCTCGTCGGGGCGCTGGCCCGGGCCGCGGCCCCGGGGCGCGGCGCGAGATCGGAAAAGCAAAAAAAAAAAAACCAAACAAAAAAAAAAAAAAAAAAAAAAAAAAAAAAAAAAAAAAAAAAACCCAA
>NZ_JBEOXU010000198.1:0-8780 GCF_040296725.1 Streptomyces sp. NPDC002044 | reverse complement strand
GCCGGACACCCTGACCGTGGCCACCCCGTCCGGGGGCCGGCACCTGTACTTCGCCGCCCCCGACGGCTCCACCATCGGCAGCTTCTCCGGCAACCTGAAGAACAGCACGTCCCCCCGGTAGCGCCGGGTGCGGCTGCGCGACAGCAGCCGCACGCAGTGCACGTTCGTGTCGACGATCGCCCCCAGCAGGGCCTCGTCGAACCCGGCCAGCAGACCCTGGCTGTCGCGGATCGCGCCGACCGCCTCCGCCCGGTCCACCGGGGCCTCGCCCGCCGGCTGGTTCAGTCCGGCCACCGACAGCAGGAAGCCGCTCTCCTCCCGCTCCAGGCGCTCGCGCCAGTCAGGGGCGTCGATGTACGACCAGTCCTCGGTCTCCGGCGGGTACGCGTCCAGCAGGCCCAGGAAGGCGACCTCCTCGCCACGCTCCTGGAGCATCGCGGCCAGCGTCTGGGCCACCGTCCCGCCGAAGGAGTAGCCGAGGAAGTGGTACGGGCCCTGCGGCTGCACCGTACGGATCTCCTCCAGATACAGCTCCGCCAGCCCGGCGACGTCGGCCACCTCGGGCTGCGCGCCCGCCAGACCGGGCGACTGGAGCCCGTACACCGGCCGGTCCGGCGCCAGGTGGCGCAGCAGGCCCGTGTACTGCCAGGCGAAGCCCGACGCCGGGTGGAAGCAGAACAGCGGCGCCGCCGTGCCCCGTTCCCGCAGCGGCATCAGCACCCGCAGCGCGTCCCGGCGGGCGTCCGAGCCGATCCGGGCGGCCAGGCCGGCCACCGTCGGCGCGGTCATCACGGTCCCGACCTGGACCGGGGTGCCCAGCTCGTCACGGATCCGGCCGACCAGCTTCATCGCCAGCAGCGAATGGCCGCCGAGCTCGAAGAAGTTGTCCTCGGCCCCGACCCGCTCCAGCCCCAGCACGTCCGCGAAGATCCCGCACAGCAGCTCCTCGCGGGCGTCCTTCGGCGGCCGGCCACCGCCCGCGTCCCCGAAGTCGGGGGCGGGCAGCGCCGCTCGGTCCACCTTGCCGTTGACCGTCAGCGGCAGCGCCGACAGCTCCACGAAGGCGGACGGAACCATGTACTCCGGCAGGACGGCCGACAGCCGGCTCCGCAGCGCGGCCGGCTCGGCCGCGTCCGCGGCGGAGGCCACGGTGTAGGCGACCAGCCGCTTGACCCCGGTCGGTCCGGTGTGGACCACCACGGCCGCCGCCGCGATGCCGGGCACCGCCGCGACCGCGGACTCGATCTCGCCCGGCTCGATGCGGAAGCCGCGGATCTTGACCTGGTCGTCCGCGCGCCCCAGGTAGTCGATCTGCGCGTCCCCGCGCCGGCGCACCAGGTCGCCCGTGCGGTACATCAGGGTCCCCGGCGCGCCGAACGGGTCGGCGACGAACCGCTCCGCGGTCAGCGCCGGCCGCCGGAAGTAGCCGCGGGCCAGACCCGCACCCGCGAGGTACAGCTCGCCCGCCACGCCCGAAGCCACCGGCCGCAGCGCGCTGTCCAGCACGTACGCCCGGGTGTTGAAGATCGGCCGGCCGACGCACGAGCCGGCGCTGTCGTCGACGTCGGCGCCCAGCGCGTTGATCGTGTACTCGGTGGGCCCGTACAGGTTGTAGCCCATCGTGCCCGGGGTCCGCTTCAGCAGCTCCCACAGGCCGTCCGGGACGGCCTCGCCGCCCAGCAGGAACAGCGTGGGGCGGTGCCGGTCCGCGTCCAGCAGGCCCGCCTCGACCAGCCGCAGCCCGTACGAGGGCGTCACGTTGACGACGTCGATGCCGACGCGGTCGTAGTGCGCGGTCAGCGCCGCCGGGTCCAGCCGCAGCCGCTCGCCGATGACGTGCACCTCGTGCCCGTCGACCAGCCAGAAGAACTCCTCCCACGACATGTCGAACGCGAAGGACACGGTGTGCGCCACCTTCATCCGGCGCCCGCCCGCCATGGCCACCGCCGGCGCGAAGATCCGCTCCCGGTGGTTCAGCAGCATGTTCGTCAGACCCGCGTAGGGCACCACGACGCCCTTGGGCCGCCCGGTGGAACCGGAGGTGTAGATGACGTACGCCGGGTGGCGGCCGTCCCGGACACCCGTCAGCTCCGCCTCCTCCAGGGGCCCGTCCGCCCGCCCGGCCAGCTCGGCCACCGTCGCCGGATCGTCCAGCAGCAGCGCCGCGACGCCCTCCACCACCGGCACCCGGTCCGTCACCGGAGCCGTCGAGACCAGGCACAGCGGAGCGGCGTCCGACACCATCGCGCCGAGCCGGTCCACCGGGTGGTCCAGGTCCAGCGGCAGGTACGCCGCCCCCGTCTTCAGCACGGCGAACAGCGCGACCACGAAGTCCGCCGACCGCGGCAGCCCCAGGGCCACCACCGTCTCCGGACCCGCACCCCGCGCCACCAGGGCGCGGGCCAGCCGGTTGGCGCGGGCCTCCAGTTCCGCGTACGTGAGCCGCCGGTCCTCGAAGACCAGCGCGGTCTCGCCGGGCGTACGGGCGGCCTGCTCGGCGAACAGGTCGACCACCGTGGTGTCCGGGACCGCGTGGCCCGTGTCGTCGCCCGTGGCGAGCAGCTCCGCCCGCTCGGCGTCGTCCAGCGTGGCCAGCCGGCCCACCGGGGCCGCACCGCCGTCGGCGAGCTGCTCCACGAGCAGCGCGAGCCGGCCGGCCAGCTGCCGGGCGGTCGCCTCGTCGTACAGGTCGGGCCGGTAGCCCAGGCTCAGTTCCAGCGCGGGACCGGGGGTGACCGCGAGGGTCAGCGGGTAGTGGGTGCCGTCTACGCTGTGCGTCCAGCCGATCCCGTGCCGTTCCACCGCCTCCTCGCGGGCGGCGTCGTTCAGCGGCGTGTTGCGGAACACGTACAGCGTGTCGAAGAGCTGCCCCAGGCCGGTCAGCTGCTGGATCGGGCCGAGCCCCAGGTAGTGGTGCGGCAGCAGCGCCGCGTGCTCGCCCTGCACCCGCACCATGAGGTCGCGCAGCGGCTCCCCGGGACGCAGGGTGACCCGGAACGGCAGCGTGTTCATGAACATGCCGATCATCTGGTCGACCCCGGCGAGGTCCGCGGGACGGCCGGAGACCGTGGCACCGAACACCACGTCGTCGCGGCCGGTCATCCCGGACAGCGCCATCGCCCAGGCCGTGCTGAGCACGGTGTTCAGGGTGATGCCGCAGCCGCGGGCGAAGGACCGCAGCCGGTCGCTGGTGCGGACGTCCAGCGACAGGTCCACGACCTCGGCCGTCACCGGCCGGCGGGCCGAATCCGCCCGCGCGACGAGGGTCGCCTGGTCCAGCCCGGACAGGTGGGTCCGCCAGGCCCGCGAGGCGGCGTCCCGGTCCACGGCCGACAGCCAGCGCAGGTAGTCCCGGTAGGGGGTCACGGGAGCCAGGGTGTCGTCGGCGCCGCCGTGCCCGTACAGGGCGAACAGCTCCTCGAAGAACAGCGACTCCGACCAGCCGTCGGTGAGGATGTGGTGCTGCGTCACGCACAGCATCCAGCGCTCCGCCGAGAACCGGATCAGGGCCACGCGCACCAGTGGCGGGGCCGCCAGGTCGAAGCGGGTCGCGGCGTCGGCGAGGGAGAACTCCCGCAGCGCCTCGTCCTGCGCCTCCCGGTCGAGATGGCTGAGGTCGGTCTCCCGCCACGGCAGGTCCCACATGCCCGGCACCACCTGCACGGGACCGTCCAGGCCCTCGTGCCAGAACCCCGACCGCAGGTTGGGGTGGCGGCGCAGCAGGGTGTCGAACGCGGCGCGCAGGGCGGATGCGTCGACCGCGTGCAGCAGCTCGACGAAGTTCTGCATGAGGTAGACGTCGAGGGCCTTGTCGTCGTAGACGGCGTGGAAGTACAGGCCCTCCTGGAGCGGGGCGAGCGGCAGGACCTCCTCCACCCGCGGGAACACCGCGGCCAGCGCGGCCTCCTGGCCGGCGTCGAGGGCCACGAGCGGGCCGTCCGAGGCCAGGTAACCGCCGTCCTGGTCAGCGGCGTTGCCGGCGGCCGCGGCCATCCGCTCCACCGTGCGCCGCTCGAACACGTCCCTGGGGGTGAGGACCAGGCCCGCCTTGCGGGCCCGGGTCACCAGCTGGATGGAGACGATGCTGTCGCCGCCCAGAGCGAAGAAGTCGTCGTCGATGCCGGCCGTGGCGAGTCCCAGCACCTCGGCGAAGACGGAGCACAGCGCTTCCTCGCGGGCGTCGCGGGGCGCCCGCGACCGCGGCGCGGCGCCGAGTCCGGGCGCCGGGAGGGCGGCCCGGTCCAGCTTGCCGCTGACGTTCGTCGGCAGCGACTCCAGGACGACCACCGCCGCCGGGACCATGTAGTCGGGCAGGGCCGAGGCCAGTCGCTCCCGTACGGCGGCTCCCTCGACGGAGCCGGTCACGTAGGCGATCAGCCGCTTGATCCCCGGGGTGTCCTCGCGGACCACGACGGCCGCCGACCCGACGCCGGGCAGGGCGGCCAGCGCCGACTCCACCTCACCGAGCTCGATCCGGTAGCCGCGGATCTTGACCTGGTCGTCGGCCCGGCCCAGGAACTCCAGCTGCCCGTCAGCCCGCAGCCGTACGAGGTCGCCGGTACGGTACATGCGCGCCCCGGGCGGCCCGTACGGGTCGGCGACGAACCGCTCGGCGGTGAGCGCGAACCGGCCGAGATAGCCACGGGCCAGGCCGTGGCCCGACAGGTACAGCTCGCCGGGGGTCCCGGCCGGCGCCGGGCGCAGCGCGGCGTCCAGCACGCGGGCGGCGGTGTTGCCGATGGGCCGTCCCACGATCGGGGTCGGCGAGTCGGCCAGGTCGGCGCCGAGCGCGTCCACGGTGTACTCGGTGGGCCCGTACAGGTTCACCGACATCACCCCCGGCGCCGCGCGGACCTCGGCCCACAGCGCGTCGGGCACGGCCTCGCCGCCGAGCAGCAGCAGCCCCGGACGGTGGTGGGCAGGGCTAAGCAGCCCCCATTCCAGGAGCGCGCCCGCGTAGGTGGGCGTCACGTCCATGGCGTCGATCCGGTGCTCGCGCACGTAGCCGACGGTGAACTCGGCGTCCCGGCGGCCGATCTCGTCGAGCACGTGCAGTTCGTGTCCCGAGATCAGCCAGAACAGCTGCTCCCATGAGGTGTCGAAGCTGAACGAGGCGGTGTGCAGGGCGCGCAGCGTGCGCCCGCCCGCCGCGTCGACGGCCGGGGCGAACACGTCCGCGACGTGGTTGGCGTACAGGTTCGACAGGCCCCCGTGGGTCAGCACGACGCCCTTGGGCCGGCCGGTGGAGCCGGAGGTGTAGATGACGTAGGCCGGGTGTCCGGACTCCGTGCGCGGCGGGCGGAACCCGCCCCCGTACCCGGCCAGTTCACCGGCCGTCCCGGCGGAGTCCAGCACGATCCGGGTGGGCCCGTCCGGTGCCCCCGCGGGCAGCAGCGCGAGCGCCGCCTCCGTGGTCAGCACGCACACCGGGGTGGCGTCGTCCAGCATCAGGGCGATCCGGTCCGCCGGGTAGTCCAGGTCCAGCGGCAGGTAGGCCGCGCCGGACTTCAGGACCGCCAGGATGGCCACGACCGAGTCGGCGGAGCGCGGCACGGCCAGGGCGACGACCGCCTCGGGGCCGGCGCCGCGCGCGGCCAGCAGCGCGGCCAGCCGGTCCGCCCGGTCGTCGAGCTCGGCGAAGGTCAGCCGGCCAGCGCCCGCGACCACCGCGCAGGCGTCCGGGGTGGCCGCGGCGCGCGCGGCGAAGTGGTCCGCGACCGTACCGCCGGCCACGTCCCGCTCGGTGCCCTGTCCGACGCCGCGCAGCTCCGCGCGCTCGGCGCCGGTCAGCAGGTCCAGCGTGCCCACCGGGACGGACGGGTCGCCCGCGACCTGGTCCAGGAGGGCGACGAGGCGCTCCGCGATCCGGGAGACGGTCCGCGCGTCGAACAGGTCCGGACGGTACTCCAGGGCCAGTTCGGCCCGCTCGTCCAGGGACACGGCCAGCGTGAGGGGGTAGTGGGTGCCGTCGCGGGCCTCGACGCCCGTCACGCGGACCCCGTCGGACAGGGCGGGACGGGCGGACGGGTCCACGGGGTAGTTCTCGATGACGACGAGGGTGTCGAACAGCTCGCCGCCGCCCGCCTGCTTCTGGATCAGGCGCAGGCCCAGGTGGTGGTGGGCCAGCAGCCCGTTCTGCTCGTCCCGGAAGCGCCGCAGGAGCTCCGCGACGCTCTCGCCCGGCCGGGCGTCGAGCCGGACCGGGACGGTGGTGATGAACAGTCCGACCATCGACTCGACGCCGGGTATCTCCTCGGGACGGCCGGCGACCGTCAGGCCGAAGACGACGTCCCGGCGGCCCGTCAGGCCGCCGAGCAGCAGCCCCCAGGCCGCCTGGATCACCGTGCTGGGGGTGGTGCCCAGCGACCGGGCCGCGGCCGTCAGGCGGGCCGTGGCGGCCCCGGACAGCTCCACGCGGTGCACGCCCGGCCTGACGGCCGTGCGGGACGGGTCGGCGGGGGCGACGAGCACGGCCTCGTCCAACCCGGCCAGCGAGGTGCGCCAGGCGGCCTCGGCGGCCGGGACGTCCTGCGCCTTCAGCCACTTCAGGTAGTCGCGGTAGGGGCGCACGGGCTGCTGAGCCGAGGCGTCGCCGTCGCTCTCGTACAGCGCGAGGAGGTCCCCGACCAGCAGCGGCATCGACCAGCCGTCGACCAGGATGTGGTGCACGGTCACGACCAGCAGGTGGTCGTCGGGGCCCCGGCGCGCCAGCAGCAGGCGCAGCAGCGGCGGCCGGTGCAGCTCGAACCGGCGGTCCAGCTCCGCCCGCTCCACGCGGCGCAGCGCGGCGTCGGAGGGGTCGGCGGACAGGTCGGCCCGGCCGAGGGTGAAGGTCACCTCGGACGGCACGAACTGCACCGGCTGCGGCACCCCCTCGTGCCAGAACCCGGCCCGCAGGTTCGGGTGGCGGCGCAGCAGGGCGGTGCCCGCCCGCTCCAGCCGGTCCGCGTCGACGGGACCGGCCAGGGAGACGGAGACCTGCACCGTGTAGACGTCCGGCGCGCTCGCGTCGTAGACGGAGTGGAACAGCATGCCCTGCTGCAAGGGGGACAGCGGAAGCATGTCCTCGATTCGCGCCTGCGTCACTGCTGGGCCCTCCACATTTCTTCGAGCATGGTGATCTGGTCCTGGTCGAGGTCGAGCAGGTCGAGGTCCGAGGGGGTGTGCCCCCCGGAGGCGCCGCCGTCCGCCCAGGCGGCGAGGGCGTCCACGGCGGCCGTCCAGCCGTCCGCGAGCTGTCCGACGGTGTCCTGGGAGAGCGCCTCGCCCGCCCAGACGAAGTGCGCGGTGAGTTCGGGCCCGCCGTCCCCGTCGGTGATCTCCGCGGTGATCTCCAGGACGTGGGAGAGCGGCATCGCCGGGTCGGGGCGGGCGGACACGGCGTCGGCCTCGACGGCCGGGCCCCAGGCGGACCCGGCCCGGCCGCTCTGGCGGCCCAGGTAGTTCCACAGGATCTCGGGGCGGGCCGCCGGGTCGAACAGCCGCGCCGTGGCCGCGTTGGCGTACCGCAGCAGGCCCGCGCCGAGCCCGCCGTCGGGCACCGCCCGCAGCAGCTCCTTGACCTCCTTGAGCAGGTCCCCGGCGTCCGCGCGTCCGGCGAGCACCGCCGCCGGGTCGTACGCGCCGGAGGGCAGCCGCAGCGGGTGGATGCTGGTCAGCCAGCCCACCGTGCGGGTGAGGTCGGCGCCGGGCAGCAGCTCCTGCTCGCGGCCGTGACCCTCCAGATCGACGGTGAACCCGTCCGGCCGGGGCCGCCCGGACCGGGCCGCCCAGTCCCCGACCGTCAGCGCGAGCGCGCTGAGCAGGGTGTCGCCGACCGTGCCGTGGAAGGCGGCGGGAACCGCCTGCAGGAGCGGGGCCGTCCGCTCGGCGGAGATCCGCACGGACAGCCGGCGCGCGGTGGCCGCCGTGTCGGTCCGCGGGTCCAGCGGGCGCCCGGCGAGCAGCGGGCCGCCGGGGGCGGCCGCCAGCCAGTGGTCCAGCTCGGCGGTGCGGCGCGGGCTCTGCGCCTCGGCCAGCAGGTGCGTGGTCCAGGCGCGCAGCGAGGTGCCCACCGGATCCAGGGCGGCGGCGCGGCCCGCCTCCGCCGACGCGTAGGCCGCCCGCAGGTCGGGGAGCAGGATCTGCCAGGACACCTCGTCCACCGCGAGGTGGTGGGCGACGAGCAGCAGCCGGCCCGGCTCGGCCGGGCCCCGGTCGAGGTGCACGGCGCGCAGCAGCGCCCCGGACTCGGGGTCGAGCAGGCGCCACACCCGCTCGGACTCCGCGGTGACCAGCTCCCGCAGGGCGCCGTCGGCCAGGCCGGCGGCGTCCACGCTGTCCAGGACGGCGGCGGCGTCCACCGCGCCGGCCGGCCGGACCTCCGCGCTCCACACCCCGGGGCGGGGCACGGTCAGGAGCTGGCGCAGGCCGTCGTGGTGGTCGAGCACGGCCTGCAGCGCCGTCGTGAGGTGCGGGCGCCCGGCCCCGGCGGGCAGCTGGACCAGCCGGGCCTGGGCGAACGCGGCGAACGGGCCGCCCCGTTCGGCGAGCCAGGCGGCGACCGGGGGCAGCGGCAGCGGTCCGGGACCGGAGTCCGCCGCGCGGGCGGCGGGGGCCGGGGCGCCCTCGATCACGGTGGCGACGGCCGCGAGCGCGGCCGGCGCCGGGTGCTGGAAGACCAGCCGGGCGGAGATGGTCAGTCCGGCCTTGCGGGCCAGGGAGACCAGGCGGATCGAGACGATGCTGTCGCCGCCGAGCTCGAAGAAGTTGGCCTCCGGGCCGACCGCGGGCAGGCCCAG
>NZ_JBEOXU010000197.1:0-8815 GCF_040296725.1 Streptomyces sp. NPDC002044 | reverse complement strand
GGAGGGCCCGGATCCGTCAGGATCCGGGCCCTCCTGGGCAGTAGCGGGGACAGGATTTGAACCTGCGACCTCTGGGTTATGAGCCCAGCGAGCTACCGAGCTGCTCCACCCCGCGTCGGTGAACACCACCCTACGGCACCGCGCGGCGCCCGAGCGCCACCCTCCCCAGGTCAGGCCGCCGCGGTACGCGGCCCGGCCCCGGCCTCCGCCTCGCGGGCCGCCCGCTGGTTCAGCGCGTCCTCGTCGGTGTGCGCGTCGTACGAGATCAGCTTCGGCAGCAGCGCCGCCAGTACGGCCACCGAGGCCACACAGGCCAGCCCGCCGCTCCAGAACGCCGTACGGGTGCCCGTCCAGCCCGCCATCGCCCCCGCCCGGACCTGGCCGAGCTGCGGGCCCACGCTGTACGAGAGGACCTCGATGCCCGCCAGCCGCCCGCGCAGCCCCTCGGGGATCGTCTGGTTCCAGATCGTGCTGCGTCCCAGCCCGCTCAGCATGTCGCCCGCGCCCGCCACCGCCAGGCACAGCAGCACCGGCCAGACCGTCGTGAACCAGCCCGCCGCCGCGATGGCCAGCCCCCACACCGCGGCCCCGCACACCACCAGCAGCCCGTGCCGGCGTACCCGCGACACCCAGCCGCTCGTCAGACCCAGCACCAGCGAACCCACCGCGCCCGCCGCGTACATCAGGCCCAGGGCCCACACGGCGTCGAGCTCGTCCGCCAGGAACGGCAGGATCGCGTTCGGGAAGGCGAAGAGCATCGCCGCCAGGTCGACGGCGTACGTTCCCAGCAGCACCGGACGGCCCCACGCGTAGCGCGCGCCCTCGGCGATCCCGCGCAGCGACGGACGCTCCGCGTCCTTCACGGGCGGGGCCGGGGCCAGCCGCACGCACAGCAGCACCGAGACGAGGAACCCGGTGACGGTGACGGCGTACGCCGAGGCGTAGCCCGCGAAGGCGACGACGAGGCCGGCCAGTGCCGGACCCGCGATCGCGCCGAACTGGTAGCGCAGCCCGCCCAGCGCGGCGGCCGCCGCCAGCTGGTCGTGCGGCACGATCCTCGCCATCAGCGAGTCCAGCGCCGGGCGCTGCAGTCCGGTCAGCGCCGACACACCGGCCGCCACCACGTACAGCGGCCACAGCAGCGGGTCCGGCAGGAGCGCGTTCACCAGCAGTACCAGCGCGAGCACTCCGAGCCCGGCCTCGGTCAGCAGGATCAGCCGCCGCCGGTCCACGGCGTCGGCCAGCGCGCCCCCGTACAGCCCGCAGACCACCAGCGGCACCAGCTCCACCGCGCCCATCGCCCCGACCGCCAGCGGCGAGTCCGTCATGTGCTTGATCTGGAGCGGCAGCGCGATCATCGCCATGAACGAGCCGAAGAAGGTGATCGTGCCCTGGTAGAACAGCAGCCGGAAGTCCCGGCCGGACCGCCAGGGGGAGAGGTCGGGCAGTACGGCTGCCCATCGGGAAGTGCTCACGAGGATCCATCGTCAGCGGTGGCGCACCCCCCGGCAACGCATTTACCCACCCCGGACGGGCGAATCCGGTACCGGGCGCGTGCCAAGGCCGTCACACGGTGGCAGCCATGGGTCATGCCCCCGGTCTCCGCGTTCCTGCGTACGGCCGCGTCCTACGCCTGGCGTCTGCTGGTCGTCGGCGCCGCCGTCTACGCGGTCTTCGCGGTGCTCGGCCGGTTCCACGAGATCGCCGTCGCGCTCTTCCTCGGCCTGGTCGTCACGGCGCTGCTCTGCGTTCCCGTCCGGCGGATGGAGCGCGTCATGCCCCGGGCACTGGCGGTCGCCGTCTGCCTGACCGGCAGCGCGGTGCTGGTGCTGGGCGGGCTGGCACTGGTGGGCGAGGCGGTGGCGGGAGAGAGCACCACCCTGGTGCGGGAGTTCCGCGCGGGCCTCGACAGCATCGAGGCGTGGCTGGAGCGGCCGCCGTTCCGGCTGAACCCCGGCGCGCTGTCGGACGTACAGGAGCGCCTCGGGGAGTACCTCTCCAGTCACCGGTCCACCCTGGTCAGTACGGCGCTCAGTGGCGCCGGGCACCTGGTGGAGGTCCTCACCGTGGTCGCCCTCGCGCTCTTCTCCGCCGTCCTCTTCCTGCACGGCGGCGACCGCCAGTGGTCGTGGTTCCGCGCGCAGCTGCCCGACCCGGCGCGCGAGCGTGTGGGGGTCGCCGGGCGGGCGGCCTGGCGCACGTTCACCGGCTACACCCACGGGATCGTGCTGATCGCGGCGACGAACGCCGTCCTCGTCGGAGTGGCCCTGTACTTCCTGGGGGTTCCGCTGGCCGTTCCGCTGGCGCTGCTGGAGTTCTTCGCGGCGTTCGTCCCCCTCGTCGGCTCGCCGGTCGCGCTGGCGGTCGCCGCCGTGGTCGCGCTCGCCGCGAAGGGACCGGTCACCGCGGCCGCGGTGGTCGCCCTGATCGTGGTCATCGGCCAGATCGAGGGGCACCTGCTGCATCCGCTGGTGATGAGCTGGGCGGTCCGGCTGCACCCCCTGGTGGTGGCGGTGTCGGTGATCGCCGGAGCCATCGCCGCGGGAGTGGTGGGCGCGGTCGTCGCGGTCCCGCTGGTCTCGGTGACCTGGTCGGTGTACACGGCCCTGCGCGACGCCCGTCAGGGAGCCGGGGCCCCGGCTCCCGGACGGGCGGGGCGGCCGGCGGCCCGGGCCACCCGCGGTTCCGGCCACCCGCGGCCCGGGCTACCCGCGGTTCCGGCCACCCGCGGCCCGGGCTACCCGCGGTTCGCGGCCCGGTCGAGTTCGTCGTCGAGGGCCACGGCGGCCGTGATCAGCGCCAGGTGGGTGAACGCCTGGGGGAAGTTGCCGAGCTGCTCGCCGGTGGGGCCGATCTCCTCGGCGAACAGCCCGATGTGGTTGGCGTAGGTGAGCATCTTGTCGAAGGCGTAGCGGGCCTGCTCGATCCGCCCCGCCCGGGCGAGGGCGTAGACGTACAGGAAGCTGCACAGGGAGAACGTGCCCTCCGCCCCCTGGAGGCCGTCGGGCGAGGCGGCCGGGTCGTAGCGGTAGACGAGGCTGTCGGAGACCAGCTCGCCCTCCATCGCGTCGAGCGTGGAGAGCCACCGCGGATCCCGCGGGGCGATGAAACCGACCAGGGGCATCAGCAGCAGCGAGGCGTCCAGGACCTCGCTGCCGTAGTGCTGGACGAACGCCTGCCGTCGCGTGCTCCAGCCGCGGGTCATGATCTGCTCCAGCAGGGCGTCGCGCGCCGCGGTCCACCGGGCCAGGTCCGCGGGGCGGGCGTTGGCCGTGGCCTGGCGGATGCCGCGGTCGAAGGCGACCCAGCACATGAGGCGGCTGTAGGTGAAGTCCTGCTGACCGCCCCGGGTCTCCCAGATGCCCTCGTCGGGACGGTCCCAGTTCTCGCACAGCCAGTCCAGCACCTCCGCGCAGCGCTTCCAGCCGTCGTAGCCGATGATGTTGGCGACCTGCCCGGACTGAGCGAGGGCGTAGACGGCCTCGCCGTAGATGTCCAGCTGGAGCTGGCCGGCGGCGCCGTTGCCCGCGCGCACCGGGGCGGAGGAGCGCCATCCCTCGAGGTGGCCGAGGACTTCCTCGTGCAGGTACGGGTCCCCGTCGACGCGGTACATGATCTGCAGGGGCTCACCGTTGGGCGCGCGGCCCTCCCGGAGACGCTGCCCGAGCCAGTCGCGGAAGGCGTTCGCCTCCTGCGTGAACCCGAGGTCCCGCATGGCGCGCACCGAGAGGGAGGCGTCGCGGACCCAGGTGTAGCGGTAGTCCCAGTTCCGCTCCCCGCCCTCCTGTTCGGGCAGGCCCATGGTGGCGGCGGCGACCGGGGCGCCGGTGGGGGCGTACGTGAGGAGCTTGAGGGTGATCGCGGAGCGGTTCACCATCTCCTGCCACCGGCCCCGGTAACTGCAGCGTCCGATCCAGTCGTGCCAGAAGCGGCGCACACCGGTGAACTGCTCCGCCACGTCGGCCATGGTCACCGGCGGCGGGGCCGCTCCGCCCGCGTCGCAGACCGTCAGCACGACGGCCGCGTGTTCGCCCGCCCGCAGAGCGACGCGGGCTCGCACGTCCCGGTCGTCGGACTCCAGCGACAGGGCGCCGACCGCCTGCAGGTGCGCGGTGATGCCCGGCCCCTCGAAGCGTGCCGTGGACCCGTCCGAGGCCAGCGCGTGCGGGAGCCGTCCGTAGTCGAAGCGGGGGCGGCACTCCAGCGTGAAGCGCACCGCCCCCCGGACCACCCGCATGAAGCGCACGATCTGGTGCCGGTCGGTGACGGTGTGGGGGTCGTGCACCGGCATGAAGTCCACGATCTCGCCGACGCCCTCGGGCGTGAGGAAACGGGTGATGAGGATGCCGGTGTCGGCCAGGTAGAGCTGACGCGAGGTGACGCCGGGCGGGCCGTACGCGTCACCGGGGCCGCCGCCGCCGTTCGTGGCACCGGCCGCGGGGGCCGGGGCGTCCGCGGTGATGGCGAAGTACCCGCCGCGGTCGTGGTCGAGGAGGCCCGCGAAGACGCTGGGCGCGTCGAAGCGCGGCGAGCAGAACCAGTCGAGCACTCCCTCGGAGGAGATCAGCGCGCAGGTCTGGAGGTCACCGATCAGGCCGTGCTCGGCAATGGGCGGGTAGCGGCGCATCGGCCCTCCAGGGGCTGGCGGGGACGGCCCGGCCGGGCCGCGGCGGACGGGGGCGGGGGACCGGGGGTGGGGGGATGCCGCCGGTGCCGGTGGACCCTGACGGGCGTGATCGGGAGCGTCCGCCCGACGACGTCATCCGCGGCGGGCCCGGTCGCCATGGCGCCGGGGTCCCGCCGCGGCCGCGGTCGAGCGCGCGGCGCCCGGGGACGGCGGCGGCGCGGCCACGGCGTACGTCAGGCGGTGCGGGAGTCCTGCCGGACGCTGCCGGTGCACAGGGCCCAGATGACGAAGAGGCCGATGGCGATCGAGACGATGGCCCAGACCGGCGTGTAGGGCAGCCACATGAAGTTCAGGATCACGCTGATGCCGGCCAGGGCCACGCCCATCGCGCGGGCCCAGAGGGCTCCCTTGAAGAGTCCGGCGCCGACGACGATCAGGATGATGCCGAGCACCAGGTGGATCCAGCCCCACGACGTCACGTTGAGCTTGAACGTGTAGTCGCCCACGCGGGTGTAGACGTCGTCCTCGGCGATGCCGGCGATCCCCTTGATCACGCCGAGTACGCCGTCCACGAGGAGCAGGACGGCGGCGAACACGGTGCCGCCGGCCGCCCAGGGGCTCCCGGTGTCGTAGGACCGGTGCGGGGCGGGGCTGGAGGGCTGGGGTGTCGTCTGGTGGGCCACGGGATTCTCCTTGACCTGAGGGAACGCCGCTTCAGGCGCGACTTCAGCCTTCGCCGTGACCCGGGGGAAGGACACCGGAGCGCGGCCGTTCGGGTGAACCCGTCCGCACGGAAGGCGCGGTCTCCGCCCCGCCCGGCGGCGCGGGGGAGGCGTGTCCGCGCCGATCGGGACCTGTCGGCCCGGCTTCTTCCGACCGCGGGTGAACCGGGCTGACCCCGGGGCGGCCCCGGCCAGGGCCCGTCATGTGACGGTCCTTCATGTGACGGGCCGTCACGACGTTGGCCGTCACGTGTCTGGCCGTCACGGGACGGACGGATCCCCTTGCCCGGCCGGCCGGGGCAGTTCATCGAGGGAGCCCGTCACGACCAGGCCGCCGTCCGGGGTGCGCCGGGCGAGGACGCCGGTGCGGAAGTAACCGTCGGCGGTGAAGGAGCGGGCGTTGTGGCCGGGCGCCCGGTAGTAGCCCCGCGGGGTGTACGGACCGCGGGCGAGGAGTTCGCCGGTCTCCCCCTCCGGCGCGTCCACGCCGTCGGCGTCGGCCAGGCGGATCTCGTCGTCGGGCGAGAGCGGGCGGCCCCACGCGCCGGGCACCGTTCCGTCCGGACCCTCGGGCGGGGAGAGGGTGAGCGGACCCTCGGCGCCGCCGAAGACCAGCTGCGCACTGCAGCCCCGTACGGGGCTCGTCAGGCCGGCGGCACCCCGGTCCCCGGGCACGCCGCCGATCTGCACCAGGCGCGGACCGTGGGCTCCGGTCCCGGCCGCGGGAGCCGCGTCGAGCCAGAGCCGGGCGACGGAGGGCTCCACCGACGTGACGGTGACCCGCTCCCGCTCCACGACCGCAAGGCAGTCGGCCGGTCCCGGGTCCTCGGCCAGGACGATGGTGCCGCCGACGCAGAGGGTGCCGACGATGCCGGGGGAGCCGAGGACCAGACTGGACACGGCGGGCAGCGCGGCGAGGTACACGTCGTCCTCGCCGAGCGACACCAGCTCGGCGGCGGCCCGCGCCTGGTAGGCGAAGTCGTCGTGGGTGCGCGGAACGAGCAGGGGCTCCCCGGCGGCCGTGCCGGACAGCAGGAAGAACGCCACCTGGCCGGCGCTCTGCGCGAGCACCCGGTCGGGCGGGGAGTCGAGGGAGCCCAGCGGGAAGTAGTGACAGCCCGAGGGGTCGGTCGTGAAGCCGCCGTACGGGGACGCTTCGCCCGGCGCGTCGAGGGGGAACACCCGCCGGAGGAAGGGCCCTTCGGCCGCGATGCCCGCGGCCATCGCCGTGTGGTCGAAGCCCCGGTACGCGGCGGGAGCGACGTAGCCCACGGCCTGGGTGAGCCGCACCAGCGGGGACACCTCGGCCGCCCGGCAGGAGACCGGGCAGAGCACGGGGACGACGCCGGCCCGCATCAGCGCGAACAGGGTGATGACCAGCTCGGGGACGTTCGGCAGCTGGACGACGACCCGTTGCCCGGGGCGCAGGCCGCGCAGCCGGAACCCGGCGGCCATGCGGTCCGCGCGCCGGTTCAGGTTCGCGTACGTGAGGCGGGTTTCGCCGTGCACGAGCGCGGTCCGCGGACCGTGGCGCAGGGCCCGGTCGCGCAGCAGGTCGTCCAGCGTGCCGCCGCGCCAGTGGCCGGCCGCCCGGTAGCGGTCGGCGAACTCCTCGGGCCAGGGCGTACAGCCCTCCAGCATCGATGCCACGCGCTCGCCTCCGTCCCCCGCCGTCATGATCCCGGCCATCCAATCCGCCGGCGCCCCGGGACACCATGGGCTGTCCGGACCACGGCCGCCGGTTCCCCTCGGCGGAACGCCCAAGGGGCGCCGCTGACCAGCGGGATCAGGGGGCCTCGGCACGGCGGGAGCCCGGCCGGCCCCGCCATTGCGCGGAGGCCGGCGCGGCGACACCCCCTAGTACCGCAGTGCCGTACCCGTTTCCGCCGTGACCGTGCCGGACAGCTTGTGCGTGCTGCGCGCGGTGCCCTGCCCCGTCGCGTTCCCGGGCACGTCCGCGACCGTCACCACGACCGTGTCCAGGAGGTTCCCGCTCTCGTCCTTCATGTTCACCTGCACCGCGAACGACTTCGCCGACCCGTCGGTGTTCTTCACGGACACGGGCACGGTCGTGAAGCCCTCCCCGTCGGCCGCGGGAGCGCCCAAGGTCACCTCCGCCTTCGCGTCCACCCCGTCCTTGACCTCCCCGAGCCTGTCCTTGGCCACGGCGGCGGCGGACGCCGCCGCGTCCGACGCCCCGGACGCGGCGGAGGAGACCGCCGCCCCGGCCGACTCCACGGCAGAAGCGGCCTTCGAGGCCGCCGTGCCCGGATCACCGTCCCCCGAGCAGCCCGCCGTACCCAGCGCCAGTGCCGCCACGACCACCACACCGGCCACGCCACGCATCCACACGATCGCCATCACGCCTCCACAGTTGTCCGTCCCGTCCAGTCAAGGCTCTGACCGTCCGGACACGGGGTATCACCCGGCTCTCCATCCGGGTGACGGCGCCTTCCATCACCGCGCGGGAGGACACCGGCGGCGGGACGCTCACCCGCGTGGGGGAGACAGGTCCGCCTCTGGGGTGACGGCGGGACCGGGGGCCTCGAAGAGGCTGGGACGCGTGACCACGACCAGCTCACCACGCCCGAACACGCCTCCGTACGACACCGAGCGGCCCGTCCCGCGCTGGGCGGTCCGCACCGCGCGTGCGATCCCGTTCGTCCTGCTGCCCCATTGCCTGTGGCGGCTGCCCTTCGCCTTCGGCTTCGACATGGGGATGATCGACCCGAACGCCGCGGCCCCCGTGTGACCGGACCGGACGGCCCCGCCCGGATGCCGGCGCGGGGGCCGACGGGCACGCCGCGGCCCCGGTGCGCCGGGTGTGTCCGGGGCCCCGCCGTCCTTCTCGGGGCGATCCGCCCAGGGGTTAGTCTGTGCGGGTGGAGGCGGCTGACCGGCGAGAAGACGAGGGGCCCCGTGCCGGGCGGCCGGGCACGGGCGACGTACGGCTGATGGCCGTAGCCCGCCACCTGCGCCACATCAACGGCGAGATGAACGGGCTGATCCACCGCTTCGCCGGGGAACAGGGACTGCACGCCACGGACATCCAGGCCCTGGCCGCCCTCCTCGACGCCCCGTCCCCGCTCACCCCCGGCCGCCTCGGGCAGCACCTCGGGATCACGTCGGGTTCCGTCACCGCGTGCCTCGACCGCCTGGAGAAGGCGGGGCACGTCCGGCGCGTCCGGGACTCGGCCGACCGCCGCGTCGTGCACCTCTACTACGAGCCCACGGCCCGCAAGGTCGCGGCCGATCACTTCCGCGTCCTGGCCCGGGCCACGCAACGCGCCCTGGAACGCGCCGGCGAGGACGACGCGGCCGCCGCGCTGCGCTTCCTCGCCCTCCTCGGCGAGGAGTTCTCCGCGGGCGGACCGGGCGGACCGGGCGGCGCCGCGATGCTCCGGGAGAGGTCGTTCCACACGTCCTCGTCCCCGGCCTTCTCCCGGGTCGCAGCGACCGCACGGGC
>NZ_JBEOXU010000196.1:0-8822 GCF_040296725.1 Streptomyces sp. NPDC002044 | reverse complement strand
CTGCAGGGGGGACCCTGTGGGAGAGTAGGACGCCGCCGAACAATTATTGTGGGAAAGCCCCGCACCTTATGGTGCGGGGCTTTTCTGCGTTCCGGGCCCGTCAGTGCTCTCCTGTAGGGTCAGGGTGCATCGTTCAACATTTCTACCGTCAGTGGAGGCCCCCGGGTGGAGGTCCAGGAGACTCGGGTTCAGACCGACCGAATTTTCACCATTCCGAACATCCTGAGCATGGCTCGCCTGGCCGGCGTGCCCCTGTTCCTGTGGCTGATCCTCGCCGAGCACGACGGATGGGCCCTGGCCGTCCTCATGCTGAGCGGAATCAGCGACTACCTGGACGGGAAGCTCGCCCGTCGCTGGAACCAGATCAGCAACCTCGGACGGCTGCTCGATCCGGCCGCGGACAGGCTCTACATCCTGTCCACGCTCTTCGGGCTGACCTACCGGGAGATCCTGCCCCTGTGGCTGACCGGAGCCCTGCTGGCCCGCGAGCTGATGTTGCTGGTGATGGTGTGGATTCTGCGGCGCCACGGGTATCCGCCGCCGCAGGTCAACTTCCTCGGCAAGGCCGCGACCTTCAATCTGATGTACGCGTTCCCCTTGCTGCTGCTCAGTGACGGCACGGGCTGGTTGGCCTGGACGGGTTCAGTTTTGGGATGGGCGTTCGCCGGATGGGGTACAACCCTCTATTGGTGGGCAGGAGTGCTGTACGTGGTGCAGGTCCGCCGTCTCGTCAAGGCGGAACCCACGGCCGATTGAGCTCGCTCAGCGCCTGATGACGCGGAGCACTTGCGGAGTCACCGTACGAGACGGGTGAGGTCGGCGAGATCGTCGTCTCTCAAGGAGGACTCTTCCGACATGAAGGCCGTCGTGATGGCCGGTGGCGAAGGCACCCGTCTTCGCCCAATGACCTCGAGCATGCCCAAGCCGCTCCTGCCGGTGGCCAACCGGCCGATCATGGAGCATGTGCTCAGGCTGCTCAAGCGGCATGGGCTCAGCGAGACCGTGGTCACCGTGCAGTTCCTGGCGTCACTCGTCAAGAACTACTTCGGTGACGGCGAAGAACTCGGGATGGAGCTCACCTATGCCAACGAGGAGAAGCCACTCGGGACCGCCGGCAGCGTGAAGAACGCCGAGGAGGCACTGAAGGACGATACGTTCCTCGTGATCTCCGGCGACGCGCTCACCGACTTCGACCTCACCGATCTCATCCGGTTCCACAAGGAGAAGGGCGGCCTCGTCACCGTCTGCCTGACCCGGGTTCCCAACCCGCTGGAATTCGGCATCACCATCGTGGACGAGGAAGGCAAGGTCGAGCGCTTCCTCGAGAAGCCGACCTGGGGCCAGGTGTTCTCGGACACGATCAACACCGGCATCTACGTGATGGAGCCGGAGATCTTCGACTACGTCGACGCGGACGTCTCCGTGGACTGGTCCGGAGACGTCTTCCCACAGCTCATGAAGGAAGGCCGGCCGATCTACGGCTACGTCGCCGAGGGCTACTGGGAGGACGTCGGCACGCACGAGAGCTACGTCAAGGCCCAGGCCGACGTGCTCGAGGGCAAGGTCCAGGTCGACATGGACGGCTTCGAGATCTCACCCGGTGTGTGGATCGCCGAAGGCGCCGAGGTAAGCCCTGACGCGGTGCTCAGAGGACCGCTGTACATCGGGGACTACGCCAAGGTGGAAGCGGGCGCCGAGATCCGCGAGCACACCGTCGTCGGCTCCAACGTCGTCGTCAAGAGCGGCGCCTTCCTGCACAAGGCTGTCGTCCACGACAACGTGTACATCGGCCCCCACAGCAACCTCCGCGGCTGTGTCATCGGCAAGAACACCGACATCATGCGGGCCGCGCGGATCGAGGACGGCGCCGTCATCGGTGACGAGTGCCTCGTCGGCGAGGAGTCGATCGTCCAGGGGAACGTACGCGTCTACCCCTTCAAGACCATCGAGGCCGGCGCCTTCGTCAACACGTCGGTCATCTGGGAGTCCCGCGGACAGGCCCACCTCTTCGGGGCGCGCGGCGTCTCCGGCATCCTGAACGTGGAGATCACGCCCGAGCTCGTCGTACGGCTCGCCGGGGCGTACGCGACGACCCTGAAGAAGGGCGCGATCGTCACCACCGCCCGAGACCACTCCCGAGGCGCGAGAGCGCTCAAGCGGGCCGTGATCTCGGCGCTCCAGGCCAGCGCCATCAACGTCCGCGACCTGGAGAACGTACCGCTGCCCGTCGCGCGGCAGCAGACCGCACGCGGCAGCGCGGGCGGCATCGTGCTGCGGACCTCGCCCGGAGTCCCGGACTCGGTCGACATCATGTTCCTCGACGAGCGGGGAGCCGACCTCTCGCTCCAGCAGCAGCGCAAGCTGGACCGGGTCTACGCACGCCAGGAGTACCGGCGCGCGTTCCCCGGAGAGATCGGCGACCTCCAGTTCCCGGGCAGCGTCTTCGACGCCTACACCGGCTCGCTGCTGCGGCGCGTGGACATCACCGGGATCGGCGACGCCGGCCTCAAAGTGGTCGTCGACGCCTCCAACGGCAGCGCCGGCCTGGTCCTGCCCAGCCTCCTCGGCCGGCTCGGCGTGGACGCCCTGACGATCAACCCCGGGCTCGACGAGTCCAGGCCGACCGAGACCACCGAGTCCCGCCGGGCCGGGCTGGTGCGGCTCGGTGAGATCGTGGCCTCCGCCCGTGCGGCCTTCGGTGTGCGCTTCGACCCGGTGGGCGAGCGGATCTCGCTCGTGGACGAGCGCGGGCGGATCATCGAGGACGACCGGGCCCTGCTGGTCATGCTCGACCTCGTGGCCGCGGAGAAGCGCAGCGGCAAGGTGGCGCTGCCGGTGACCACGACGCGCGTCGCCGAGCAGGTGGCCGCGTACCACGGCACCCAGGTGGAGTGGACCACCACCTCCCCGGACGACCTGACGCGGGTCGGCCGGGCGGAGAACACCATCTTCGGCGGGGACGGCCGCGGCGGCTTCATCGTCCCCGAGTTCGGCAGTGTCATCGACGGGTCGGCCGCCTTCGTGCAGCTGCTCGGTCTCGTCGCCCGGACGCAGCTCACGCTGAGCCAGATCGACGCCCGGATTCCCCGGGCCCACGTGCTCAAGCGGGACGTGCCGACCCCGTGGGCCGTCAAGGGGCTCGTCATGCGACGGGTCGTGGAGGCGGCCGGAGACCGGCAGGTGGACACCACCGACGGTGTGCGGGTGGTCGAGGCGGACGGGCGCTGGGCGCTGGTCCTCCCGGATCCGGCCGAGGCCGTCACCCACCTGTGGGCCGAGGGCCCCGACGACGCTTCGGCGCAGGCCCTGCTCGACGAGTGGGCGGGCGTGGTGGACGGCGGCCAGTGACCGCCGCGCGCTGATCCGCGTACGAACGCAGTCCGGCGGGCCGGGTACGGGAGCGTCTCCCGTACCCGGCCCGCCGGACGCATTGGGTGTGTGCGGCGCCGACATGCGACGATGTGCGGCATGTCGCAGCCGCCTCACAACCGGAGTCCGGCGTCCCCGCCCGCGCGCCCGGACGCCTCCATGTCGCTGCTGACGCACGTGATGGACCACAGCCTCGACGAGGGCTACGCGGAGGCTTCGGCCCGGCGCGAGGCGGACGGTACGGCGGGGCTGCCGCGCAGCCTCAAGGCCAAACTGGGACTCGCCGCCGGTCTCGTCCTCGCCGCCCTCGTCGTCACGCTCGGCGCCGCCGAGGCGCGGATGGCGGCGCCTGTGCTGGCCAAGGAGCGGCACGAGCTGATCGACCGGGTGGAGCGGGCCGACCGGCGCGCGGACGGTCTGGAGCGGGACATCGAGCGGCTGCGGACGAACGTCGCGGACCGCCAGCGCGCCGCGCTGAAGCAGCCGGGCGGCGGACAGGGGGAACTCGTCGCCCTGCTGGCCGGTGCGACCGAGGTCCGCGGGCCCGGGATCAAGCTGGTCGTGGACGACGCGAAGGGTTCGTCGTCGAGCGGCGGCGGACCACGCGAGAGCTCGGGCTTCTCCGACACGGGCCGGCTCCGCGACCGTGACATGCAGAAGATCGTCAACGGCCTGTGGCAGTCCGGCGCGGAAGCCGTCTCGATCAACGGGCAGCGGCTGACGGAACTGTCGGCGATCAGGGCCGCCGGCGACGCGATACTGGTCGACAACAAGCCTCTGGTACCGCCGTACGAGGTCTTGGCGGTGGGGGACAAGAAGCGCCTCGGCACCGCCTTCCAGGACTCGGCGGACGGCCAGTACCTGAACGTGCTGCGGGAGAGCTACGGAATCCGCTCCACCCTGTCCGCCCAGGACGAGGTGCGGCTGCCGGCCGCGTCGAGCCTGACCGTACGGACAGCCACAGCAGCAGAGCAGCAGAAGGGTGCATCGTGATCGCGGTACTGGGCCTCGTGGTCGGAGTGGTGGTCGGACTTCTGGTCCGGCCCGAAGTGCCGGCCGTGGTGGAGCCTTATCTGCCGATCGCCGTGGTGGCGGCGCTGGACGCGGTGTTCGGCGGTCTGCGCGCGATGCTGGACGGCATCTTCGTGGACAAGGTCTTCGTCGTGTCGTTCCTGTCGAACGTGGTCGTGGCCGCGCTCATCGTCTTCCTCGGCGACAAGCTGGGCGTCGGCTCCCAGCTGTCCACCGGCGTGGTCGTGGTCCTCGGCATCCGCATCTTCTCCAACGCCGCGGCCATCCGCCGGCACGTGTTCCGGGCGTGAGGCCGATGAGTACGAACGACACCCCGCCCGAGCGTCCCGAGGGACCCGGCCGCTCCGGTGCGCCCGGCGGACCCGTGCCGCCCGGCGGTCCCGTGCCGCCCGTGCCGCCCGTCCAGCCGCCGCCGCCGCCACCTCCGCCGCCCGCGGAGCCCGTGTCGCCGGCTGCGCCGGCCGCTCCCGAGCAGACCGGCCGGCAGCGGCTCGTGGCCGGGCTGTGGCCGCCGCGGGCGAGCCGGGCCCAACTGATCGTCGCGCTGCTGCTGTTCGTCCTCGGGCTGGGCCTGGCCATCCAGGTGCGCTCCAACAGCGACGACAGCGCCCTGCGCGGGGCCCGTCAGGAGGACCTCGTACGCATCCTCGACGAGCTCGACGGGCGGACCCAGCGCCTCGAGGACGAGAAGCAGCGCCTGGAGGACCAGCGCAAGGAGCTGGAGAGCAGCTCCAACCAGGCCGAGGAGGCCCGCAGGCAGACCGTGGAGAAGGAGCGCCAACTCGGCATCCTGGCCGGTACGGTGGCCGCGCAGGGACCGGGGATCACACTGAAGATCACCGATCCCACCGGCCAGGTCACCTCCGACCAGCTGCTGGACACGCTCCAGGAGCTGCGGGCAGCCGGCGCCGAGGCGATCCAGATCAACGGGGTGCGCATCGTGGCGGGCTCGTACTTCTCGGAGGAGAACGGTGGGGTCGCGATCGACGGTAAAAAGATCACACAACCCTATGAATTCAAGGTGATCGGCAAGTCCCAGGATCTGGAGCCCGCGCTCAACATCCCCGGCGGTGTCGTCCAGACGCTGGAGAAGGAGCAGGCCGCCGTTGCCGTCACGCGGTCCACGAAGATCGTTGTGGACGCCTTGCGGGCGGCGAAGCAGCCTGACTACGCTCGGTCGTCATCACCATGAGATGCGGTGAGCGTTGGACCGGCTCACGCGGGCGGAAGCCTGCGGGGGGTCGGCGCACCGAAGTCGCGGTGCGTGGTGGAAACTGTCTGGTGGTTACGGACGTTGTGAGTATGTCCGGGTCGGCAGGTGTGTGCATTCGGAGTTCGTCCTGCCCCACGGGCGGGTCTGTTTCGGTCAAGGGGAATCGCCCGTGAAGTTGTTTGAGAAGTTGTTCGGCAAGAAGAACCGCGAGGAAGGCGGCACGGCACGCCATCGCGCCGGGCACGGTGACGTCGAGGGCCAGGGCGACCGCCCGCTCTTCCGTGACGAGGTCCCCGGCGCGGGAGACATTTCGGGCGCCCACGGCGCGTCGGCTGTTGACCCCGCCGGTACCGGACGCATAGGTTTCGGTGAACCATCAACCTCAAGTGCGGGTGGAGGGTTTGCCCCCGACCCGTATGCCACCAGTGCCTCCGCGGGGCAGCCGCGGCGCGAGGAGCCGTCCATGTCGGCCGAGCAGGTTTGCAGCAGGTGCGGACACCGCAGTGATGCGGCCAGCCGGTTCTGCTCCAACTGCGGGGCGCCGCTGCGGGCGGGACTGACGCCGGAACGCGCCTCGGAGACCACGTCCACCATCTCGATCTCGGGCCTCGAAGCCTACGAGGCCGAGGTGTCGGGCCAACCGCACGTGTCGTCCTCACTGTCTCCCGAGGCCCAGGCCGCGGTGGAGGCCCTGCCGCCCGGTTCCGCCCTGCTCATCGTGCGGCGCGGTCCCAACTCCGGCAGCCGCTTCCTGCTGGACGGCGAGCTGACCACGGCCGGTCGGCACCCGCAGAGCGACATCTTCCTGGACGACGTCACCGTCTCCCGGCGCCATGTCGAGTTCCGCAGGAGCCAGGACGGCGGATTCACCGTCGCCGATGTCGGCAGCCTCAACGGCACGTATGTGAACCGGGAACCGATCGAGTCCGTCGCCCTGCACAACGGCGACGAGGTGCAGATCGGCAAGTACCGGGTGGTCTTCTACGCGAGCCTGCGGGGCATCTGACCCTCCCCCAGACCCCGTCCGGGGGGACCCAGGAAAGGTCCCATGCTGCGCACCCCGACAGGCGGTGCCGGAAACGGCACCGCCGGCTCGGCCGGGCGGCTGGTGAGCATCGGAACGGTGCTCACCACGCTGCGTGACGAGTTCCCCGAAGTCACGATCTCGAAGATCCGCTTCCTGGAGGCGGAGGGGCTGGTCGAGCCCCGGCGCACACCGTCCGGGTACCGCAAGTTCAGTACCGACGACGTGGAGCGGCTGGCCCGCATCCTGCGCCTGCAGCGCGACCACTACCTGCCCCTGAAGGTCATCCGCGACCAGCTCGACGCGCTCGCACGCGGTGAGCAGATCCGCATCCCGGCCCCGACGGCGCACCGTGACCCGGCGGACGCCGCCGACCCCGGCAGCCCGGCGGTCATCTACGGCGAGGTGGGACGCGAACGGCCCGCCGCGGCACGCATCGGCCGGGCGGAACTCATCGCGGCCGCCGACGTGGACGAGGTGCGGCTCGTCGAGTGGGAGTCGTACGGGCTGCTCGCCGAGGACCCGGGTGGCGGATTCGACGCGGAGGCCGTCACCGTGGCCCGTCTGGTGGCCGATCTGGGACGGTTCGGGCTGGAACCGCGGCACCTGCGGGCCATGAAGGCCGCCGCGGACCGCGAGGCGGGGCTCGTCGAGCAGGTCGTGGCACCGTTGCGCCGGCACCGCAACCCACAGACCCGGGCGCACGCCGAGGCCACCCTGAAGGAGCTCGCGGGGCTGTCCGTACGGCTGCACGAGGCGCTCGTACAGACCGCTCTCGGGGTCCGTCTGTAGGGACCGAGGGGGGCCCGACTACCCAAACCGGCTGGGCAGGTCCTAGGGTTACTGTGTGAACGAGCTCGACGTTGTGGGTGTCCGGGTGGAAATGCCCTCCAACCAACCGATCGTGCTCCTGCGTGAAGTGGGAGGCGATCGGTACCTCCCCATCTGGATCGGTCCAGGAGAGGCGACCGCCATCGCCTTCGCGCAGCAGGGGATGGCCCCTGCCCGGCCGCTGACGCACGACCTGTTCAAGGACGTGCTGGAGGCGGTCGGCGAGGAGCTCACCGAGGTCCGGATCACGGATCTGCGGGAGGGCGTCTTCTACGCGGAGCTCGTCTTCGCCAGCGGGGTCGAGGTGAGCGCGCGGCCGTCCGACGCCATAGCGCTGGCCCTGCGGACGGGGACGCCGATCTACGGCAGTGACGGCGTGCTCGACGACGCCGGAATCGCCATTCCCGACGAGCAGGAGGACGAGGTGGAGAAGTTCCGCGAGTTCCTCGACCAGATCTCGCCCGAGGACTTCGGCACCGGCCCGCAGTAGGCGGCCGGCCGCGTCGTCCACGGGGAAGCGCCAGCCCATTCGAGTAGCCTTTCCCCGCAATCGGATACGGGAAACCACTCTCAGGGTGATTATCACTCGGCGTGCCGAGTGTGGCGATCGTTGACGCACCCCTGGTGACTGCCTACCTTCAAGGTGGGCAGGTCAAGGACGGAGGGTCGGCGTGAGGATCACGGGCGACGGTACGACCGGGGGCATCCCCGCACGGAGTGATGGTGGACCGTACCCGCTGTACGGCAGCACGGTGGGGTCCGCGCGCCGTCAGCCGGAGTCGACGCCGGTCGGACCGGTGAGCGGCGATCCGGCGCCCGAGGAGGTCGGCTACCGCGGGCCCACGGCCTGCGCCGCGGCCGGGATCACCTACCGGCAGCTCGACTACTGGGCGCGTACCGGGCTGGTGGAGCCAAGTGTGCGCGCCGCGTACGGGTCGGGCACGCAGCGGCTGTACAGCTTCCGGGACGTGGTGGTCCTCAAGGTCGTGAAGCGCTTCCTGGACACCGGCGTGGCGCTCCAGAACATCCGCACGGCCGTACAGCACCTGCGGGACCCCGCATTCGCGGACCTGGAGCGGACGACGCTGATGAGCGACGGCGCCTCGGTGTACGAGTGCACCTCCCCGGACCAGGTCGTGAGTCTGCTCCAGGGCGGCCAGGGCGTCTTCGGCATCGCCGTGGGCGTGGTGTGGCGGGACGTGGAGAACGCGCTGTCGCAGCTGCACGGGGAGCGGGTCGACACGGGCGAGACCGTGGTCGGCCACCACCCGGCGGACGAGCTGGCGGCCCGCCGCAACCGGGCGGTGTAGCCCGGCTCGGCGGAGACGGCCGTGCCGGCGGGCGCGGGGCCCC
>NZ_JBEOXU010000195.1:0-8949 GCF_040296725.1 Streptomyces sp. NPDC002044 | reverse complement strand
CCCTGGAGCGGTACCTCGCCGAGTACATGGACATCAACACGTACCGGGAAGCGGTCGGCTACCTGGAGCAGGAACGCAACGACCCCCGCAACCAGTCCCGTTCAGGTCTTCAGGGTCGCCCGCAGGGGGAGGTCGCCGGCGCTGCGGCCGGCCAGGACCGTGTACGCGCCCGGCTCCAGGACCCAGGTGCGGGCCTCGGGGGACCAGTACCGCAGGGCCCGCGCGGAAACCGGTACGTACGCCGTCACTCGCTCCCCCGGCGCGGCCTCCACGGCCGCCCAGCCGGCCAGCCAGCGCACCGGACGGTCGACGGCCGAGTCGGGCCGGGCCAGGTGGAGCTGGACCACCTCGCGGCCCCGGCGGGCACCGGTGTTGCGGAGCACGACGGGGATCTCGTACCCGTCGGGGGCCGCTTCGGGCGGGCCCAGGTGCTCGTACGCCCAGGTGGTGTAACCGAGCCCGTGCCCGAACCAGTACGCGGGGGTGCTGCCCGCCCGCTGCCACGCCCGGTGGCCGATGTGCAGCCCCTCCTCGTACGGGAGGACCCCGCGCGTGGGGCGGGTGGTGCGGACGGGGGCGTCTGCGAGGGTGGCGGGCCAGGTGGTGGGGAGGCGGCCGCCGGGCTCGGAGCGGCCGAGGAGGACATCGGCCAGGGCGTGGCCCCCCTCCTGCCCGGGGAACCAGGTGAGGAGGACGGCGCCGGGCGCCGCGCGCCAGGGCAGCTCGACGGGCCCGCCGGCGTTGACGACGACGACGGTGCGGGGGTTCGCCCGGACGACCTCCCGCACCAACTCGTCCTGCGGCGACGGGAGTCGCAGGGTCGACCGGTCGTGCCCCTCGGACTCGGCGCCTTCGGTGGTCCCGACGACCACGACCGCGGCCTCGGCCTCGCGGGCGGCCTCCACGGCGGCGGCCAGGGCTTCCGCCGGGTCGGGGGCCGGCGGGGCGGCGGTCAGGACGGTCGCCCGGCCGGTCCCGGGAGCCAGCTCGCGGCGGGCGAGGACGTGGACCGGTGCGCCCGCGGTGAGGCGGACGACGGCGGTGTGCTGAGGCGGGCGCACGTGGACGACGGCCGGGTCGTCGGTCTCGGGCGGGAACGTGCCGTGGAGCACGCGCGCGCCCTCCACGGCCAGGCTCAGCGTGCCGAAGCCGCCGACCCCCAGGGTCCACGGCCCGGTCGTGTCGGGGTGGAGGACGGCCGCCAGCTCGACGGTACGGGCGCCCGGGGGCAGTTCGGGCTCCAGGACCCGGCCCGAAGGCTGGTGCGCGCGGTGCAGTACGGTCCCGGCGGCGTCGAGGACGCGCAGCCGTACGCCGGGGGCGCCGGTGTCGGGGTCGCGGGCGTACGGCGCGCCGAGCGGTGCGGGCCCGCAGGCCCCCTCCGGGGCCGGGCCGGGCTCGTACACGACGCGGACGGCGGCGGGGAGCGCCGCCCGCAGCCCGGCGAGCGGGCTGACGACGGCGCCCGGGAACACCTCGGAGCTGCCGCCCCCCTGAACCCGGGGTGCCGCCGCGTGGACGCCGAGGACGGCGAGACTGCCGAGCTCCCCCGGGGCCAGGGGCAGCAGGCCCCGGTTCTCCAGCAGCACGAAGCTCGCGGCGGCCGCCTCGCGCAACTCCCGGCGCACGGAGGTCTCTTCGGGCACGGGGAGACCGGCGATCCCCCCGCGGCCCGGGCCGGCACTCCCGCCCGGGACCGGGGCGGCGAGGGCGCCGACCCGCGCCGCGAGACGGAGCAGGCGCCGCGCCTTGTCCCGTACCGACTCGGCCGGGACCACCCCGCGCTCCACGGCCTCCACGAGCGCTTCACCCCACGGCCCGTCCGGCCCCGGCATCAGCAGGTCCTGCGCCGCGCGGGCCGAGGCGGCCGTGGACCGGCCGGCGCCCCAGTCGGAGACGACCACACCGTCGAAGCCCCACTCCCCCTTCAGCGGTTCGGCCAGCAGGGAACTCTCCGTCATGCCGACGCCGTTGACCCTGTTGTACGCGGACATCACCAGCCAGACCCCGGCCCGTACGGCGGCCTCGAAGGGGGCGAGGTACAGCTCCCGGAGCACCCGCTCGTCCACCCGCGCGTCAAGGGTCAGCCGCTCGGTCTCGGAGTCGTTGGCGACGTAGTGCTTCGCCGTCGCGGCCACGCCCCGCGACTGGATTCCGCGCACGAGGGCCGCGCCGGTGCGGCCCGCGAGCAGGGGGTCCTCGGCGCAGCACTCGAAGTGGCGTCCGGCGAGCGGGCTGCGGTGCAGGTTCAGCGTGGGGGCGAGCAGCACGTGGACCCCCTTGCGGCGGGCCTCCTCGCCCAGCAGGACGCCGAGGCCGTACACCCGGTCCTCGTCCCAGAGCGCGCCGAGCGCGCTGGCGGAGGGCAGCAGTGCCGAGGTGGAACCCTCGTCCCAGCCGGGTCCGCGCACGCCCGCGGGGCCGTCGGAGAACACCATCGGGCGCAGCCCGACGCTCGGCTCGCCGGGGGTGCGCCAGGTGTCGGCGCCGGTCAGCAGTCGGACGCACTGCCGCAGATCCAGTTTGTCCGCGAACAGCCCCGCGTCAGCGCTCTGCCCGTCACCACCGGCGCCACCGCCACCGCCGCCACCGTCGCTGTCATGCACGCCTGTCGACCCCTTCGCACCGGATGCCGGAAGAGCAGCTGAGAGCCGGGAGAGCGCTCTCCCCCATGATCGAGGCGTATGAGGGAACCTGTCAACGCCCGTTCCGTCCCGTCCACTTGTCAGACGCCGACGGGAAAGCACGCCTGGAACGCAAGCCTCGCGTCCGCCCCCTCGGCGACCCTCCCGAGCACCTCGTCCAGAGCGAGGAAGGCAGCCCAGCGCTCCTCACCGGCCGCCCGGGCCAGGTGCCCGGCCAAGAGGTCTTCGAGCTCGGGGACCCGCTTCCCCTTCCACACCGTGTCGGCGACGCTGACCAGCAACTCTTCGACACTGACGCCTGGTTCCCCCCACGTGGCATGGGTGGCGGCGAACCCGGCCCGTGCCGGGCCGAACCCGTGGGCGAGCAGCAGCTCGCGTCCCGCGGGCTCGTGCGCGGAGCCGGGCCCACTGAGTTCCCCGGGGTGCACGGCCTTGCCGATGTCGTGTGTCGCCGCCCCGAAGAGGACGTCCGCACGATCGAAGCTCAGCCCCGGGCAGTACCCGGCCAGCCAGTCCGCCAGCTCGTACGCGACGTCGTGGACCAACCGCAGGTGCGCCGCCAGGCGGGGCGGCGCGGCCAGTGTCCTGAGCAGAGCCGACACCTCGGGCGGCAGCGGGCGCACCGGCGGCTCGCCCGGCGCGGTGAGCGCCCGCGAGAGGAGGTCGACCCCGCGGTCCGTGGGGGTGGGGGTGGGGGTGCTCTTCGGTACCGGTTCCATCAGAGGAGTGTGCACGGGCGGTGCGGGCGGGCAGGCCGGGCCCCCGCAGCCCTGGCGGGAGGGCGCGAGCCGGAGCCGGAGCCGGTCACTCGTACTCCGTACCGCCCTTGCGGGTCAGGTACGCCGGGCTGACGGCTTTCGCGATGGCTCGACCGCCCAGCACCGGGCTGTACCGCTCGGCCTTCGGCCTGATGACGACCCCCTCGCGCAGGTGGAGCCGCCGCCCCGACACGGCCTCGCGGCCGCTGGCCAGCTCCAGCACCGTGCCGAGTTCGTACGGCCCCTCGTACAGCCGCGGAACCAGCGGCAGTTCGCCGTCGGCCAGGACTTCGGCCGGGTCCAGCCACCGCACCTGTCCGTCGATCTCGGCGGAGACGTCGAAGACGGCGTACCCGGGCGGCGCGTCGGCGGCGCGTACGTCGGTCCCGTACGCCAGGTCCTGCACGCCCGCTCCGTACACCTCGCCGAAGATCCCGATCCGGGTCGCGCCGAGCCGGGCGGCGAGAGCCGCGGCGACCGCGGGGACGCCGTGGCCGCGTACGGCCCGCCAGTACAGGTTCCGCTCGTCCTCCTTGAGCGCCAGGCCCTTCGAGCCGAAGCCCTTGGAGGAGACCAGGGACCGTTCTCCGTCGACGACGTAGGTGAACAGCGAGGCGGTGCCGTGCAGTTTCTCCGTGAGGACGACCGGCTCCCCGGCCTCGAATATGTCCGGATACCGCTGGAGGTTCTCGATGTCGACCCACGACATCAGGTCCGGGGCGGACTCGACGTCACCGCTCATCGTCGTGGGGACGGGCGGCGACCACTTGGTGATGCCGAGCAACTCCGCGAAGTCCGTGCCCAGCTCGGCGGCTCGGGCCAGGTCGACGTCCGCGAGGGCGCGCGGCCGGCACACCAGCCCCTGGGAGATCTCGCCGCGCAGCCGGACCGCCTTGACCCGGTCCGCGGTGCCCCCGGCGAGTTTGCCGGTCAGGCCCAGTTCCTCGATCAACTCGACAGGCAGAACGGCTTGTTCGGGGATGTAGAGCGCGAACTCCCCGCTCTTGTAGGTGCCCTTCGCGACGACGGCGCGATAGAGGCCGACTTGGGCCAGTTCCAGCGCGTCGGCGTTTCGATGCTCGTGGACGGTCAGCTGTTCGGCGGTGACCCGCAAGGTCGACATGGGGAGGCTCCTCGTACGTTTCGGTCCCGGCCGGCCGCACGCCCGTCCGGGCGGCGCGGCTCGGCGACGCCTCCACTGTCGTCCGCCGATTTTGCCTGGTCCAGCGCATATCGTGGTGCTACTCTGCCGCGTCCCGGCGATCACGGCCTGGGCCTGGGGTGTCTCGCGGCCGGTGGCCAGGTCCCGGACCCGTGCGGTGCCGTCCCGCCCCGCGGCGGCCAGCAGTGCGGCCACGCGCCGGGCCGACGGGCGCCGCTCCGGGGCCCCTTCGAGCGGCGCGGTGAGCAGCGGCGCGAGGGGACCGGCGTGCCACGGCGGTGGCGGCGCGTCCTGGCTGAGGAGGGCGGCCGGGGAGGCGAACGGGGGTCGTCCCTCCACCGTCGCGGGCAACGTGGCACCGAGGGACCACACGTACGTCTCCGGGCCCACCGGCCTCCCTTCCCCTGCTCGGGGGAATGAACAGCGGAGTACCCAGAGCCTGCCCCGTGACGGTCATTCTGAGGACGGCGTCGGCGACGGGGACGATCCCGAAGTCGGTGAGGACGGCACGGTCCCGGGCCAGCCCGATGTTGTCGGGCTTCACCTCGCGGTGAACGAGCCCTTGGCGGTGCGCGTGGGCCGGCGCGTCGGCCACCTGTGCTCCGATCGCGGCGGCTCGCCGCCGGGGCAGCCGTCCGTTGCCCGCGACCTCGGCGGGGAGCGAGGGGCCCTTGAGGAACCGCATGACGATCCACCGAACACCCCCCGTCGAACCACGTCGTACACGTGGACGATGCCTCGGTGGTCGAGCCTCGCCGCTTCCTTGATCGCGACAGCCCGGTGGAGCGTCTGATCGAAGCCGCGCCACACCCGGCCGCATCCGCCCTGGCCCACTGGCTCGTCCAGGCGATACCGCGCGTCCACATGGCCGTTGACGCCACTCGCCGTGGTTCTCACGACGCGTACCACCGAAGCGGCGCGTGGATCACCGCTCGGCCCTGCCCGCGACGGCCGACGGGCGACCCCGACGGAGCACGCCCCGCACCTGGGGCACGTCTCTCCCTAGTCGAACGCCGTCCGCGTGGCCGGGCCGTAGATGCCCTTCGGGTCTCCCGTGATGCCGCGGTCGTTCTGGAGCTGGGCCACACCGCGCCGGGTCTGGGCGTCGTAGACGCCATTGACGGTGACGTACGTGAACCCCTGCCCGTGGAGTCGCTGCTGCAGGGCGCGCACCTCGGCACCGCGGTCTCCCGGGCGCAGGGTGCCGTCACCGGCCGGCTGCGGCACGGCCGAAGTGCTCGCCGGGGGCTTCGGGTCCCGGCCGGCGGACGGACCGGCTGCCGGGGAGGCGGACGCGGATCCGGCGGGGGCCGGGGTGTCCCGCGTCGAGGGGGTCGCCTCCGGTGCGGCCCCGGTGGTGGGGCCGTCGGCGGCGGAGGCGTCAGCGGCGGGGCCGTCGGCGGCGGCGCCCGGGTTGCGCTGCGGGAGCACCGGCACGGAGAGCCCCGGCGGCCGTACCGACCGGTCCGGTTCCGGGTCGGGCCCGCCGAGCAGGAGCACCAGTCCGCCCGCCACGGCCAGCACGAGCAGGGCGAGGAGGGTGCGGATGGCTGCCGGGAGCCTGCCACCACGCCCCCGCCCCGGGCCGGAGCCGGGGACGGGGACGGGGCCGGGGCCGGGGCCGGGGCCGGGGCCGGGGCCGGGGCCGGGGCCGGACAGGCCGTCGGGGTCGTAGCCGGAGGCGGGGCCCGTCCCGAGGGCGGGGCCCGGGGCGGTTCGGGTGCCCGGGATCGGTCCGGGGTAGGTGACCGGCCCGGTCTGCGGCCAGGCCGGCCCCGTCGAGCCGGACGGGCTGCCCGAGGGGGCCACATAGGGGCGTACGAGAAGGTGATCGTCGGGCACGGTCCGGCTCTCATGGAAGGCGTGGAGCATCATTGTCTCCCGTCGGGAACGGGGGCCGGCACCGCGGTGCGGTACGGCCGTCCCCGCCCCCCGGTCAGGCCCTGCGGCGCCGCGCGACGAGGACCATGGCCGTTCCGGTGGCCAGTACGGCGCCGCCGCCGACCGCGAGTTCCACCGTCACCACGCCACCACCCGTACGGGCGAGGCCACCGCCGGGGCCGCCGCCCCGGCCCTCGATCCGCGGCCCGGCGGAGGCGCTGGAGGCGGCGGAGCCGTCCGGTGCGGCCGTCGGCGCCCGGTCCGGCGCCGTACTGCTGCCCGGAGCCGCCTCAGACGGAGACCCGGACGGAGACCCGGACGGGGGCACCAACGGGCGATCGGCCGGGGTCGGGCCCGTGACCGTACCCGCCGGGTCGGGTGTTCCGGGGGCCGCGCCGGGCCCGACGGGCTCCGGAACGCGGGGCAGGCAGCCGCTGAAAGGGTGGTGACGGGTGCCCGCGCCGCCCGCGCCGGTCAGCGACCGGGCGATGACGGAGCCGTTCACCGGACCGTCCCCGGTACCGAGGTCGACGTCCGCGTCGGGAGCGAGGATGCTGCCGGGCCAGGCCGCCGCGCCGTCCTTCACGACGCGCGCGGCCCCGGGAAGGTTCCACAGCAGTTTCGAGCGGATCACTCCGCCCGCCGCGCTGCCGGAGGTGCTCTCCGGCACCTCGCGTCCCTCCCTTTCGTCCCACAGCAGGAAGCGGGTGGCGCCCGCCGTTCCCTGCCGGTATCCCGCGCCCTCCACGGTGATCACCGTGGTCGCGCCGACCGGGACCGCGAGCCGGATCTCCGCCGCCTTCTCCAGTTCGGCAGCGGGGACGACGAAGCTGTTGTACCGGACATCGGTCCCGGTGAACCGGAGACTCGCACCCGTCGCGCCTGTCGAACGTGTCGCGCCCGTCGAACCCGTCGGCCCAGTCGGCCCATCCGCCCCCGCGAGCCCCAGCGGCCCCAGCGCCCGCCACTGCGCGGCGGATGACTGGCCCGCTTCGGCGAGGGCTGCCGAGACCCGGCGCAGCGCGGCGAACTCGGCCGCGAAGTCGACGGGCGACGGGCCCTCGGCGATCGTGCCCGCAGGCGCCTCGGCGCGGCCGGCGAGGGTGCCGCCATGGACGCCGTTCCCGTGCAGCACCCGTACCCCACCGGTGACATCGCCCGCGACGATCAGGGCGTTGCCGCCCGGGAGCGCCCGCGCCTCCGCGGCTCCGAGGTCCCGGCCGACGGTGGAGCCGCCGGGGAAGCCGGCGTTCCCGCCGACCGCGACGGCCCCCGCGGCGCCCCGGCCGCCCGGGCCGCGCCGGTTGTCCCCGGCGGTGAACTCGCCGTAGCGGCCCGCGATGGCGAGTACGTCCGCACAGCCGGCCGCGGCCGGGTCCGCCTGCTCCCGTACGGCCGCGGAGGCGGGCGGCCCGGAGGCGAGCGCTCCGAGCAGGCCGGCGATCGTGGCCGCGGCGGCCAGCGACGCGCGGGCGGGTATCCACATGTGAGGCATCTCCGAAGTGCGGCGCAGGCGGTGCTGCTTGGTCGGCGCACTCTTTCCCTCCGGGATGCCCCGGGTCAAGCCGGATGCCCGATCCACCCGAATCCACCCGCTCTGTCGCCATGAGCCCTACCGCGCCGCCCCGCCCGTCAGTTGGGGATCCCGTCCCGTCGACGGCCCGACGTACCCCACACCGTCACGGCGGCGAGGAGCATCGGGCCGGTTCCGCCGAGGGGCGCGGCGGGCGCGCAGCTCCCCTCCAGACGAGCCCGCCGAGCAACGCGCGCGCGGCGATGGCCAGATGCGGCCACGACCTCCACGACCGCCCTGACCGCCCTGAGCCATCTGGGCCATCTGGGCCATCTGGGCCATCTGGGCCATCTGGGCCAGGGCAGCGCCTCGTTGGCCGCCCGCACCGACGTGATCGTCCGGCTCCGCAGGCTCACCCGCACCGCGCCGTACGCCGGCCGGCCCACAGGCGCGCACCGCGCGACAGGAGCCGTGGAGCCGTCGAGCCGTGCCGGGCTCAGCGGCTCTGAGGGGCACGGCGGTGCGGGCGAGCCGGGGGCGCTCCTCCCCCGCCACCCGTACGGTCGTACCGCTCCCCCGCCCGCTCCGGTAGTTCCCGCCATGGGAACCGGGCCACCGGTCGGGGCCCGTGTGCGGGCGTCGCCGGCCGGCCCGCGCGGGGGCGGATCGTTTCGGCACAACGGCCCCCGTCACCCGGACGCGTGAGCCGCCGGATCCGGCCGGCCCGGCGGTACGGCAAGGTGGTCGGATGCAGTTGCGCCGGGCCGTGCCCCTCTCCCTCGTCGCGCTCCTCGCGAGCGCCGGCTGTGTCTCCGTCGGCCCGGACTCCCCCGTCCATGTGCCGGTTTCCTTACCGCCCGTCGGCGCCCCCGACCGGCCGCCCGCGCCGTCGGCCCTGCCACTGGGGGAATCGGCGCGTTCCTCGACGAGGCCGGGCCGCAGACCCCGGTCGGACTGTGCGCCCAGTACACCTCGACCTTCGACACCCGC
>NZ_JBEOXU010000194.1:0-9008 GCF_040296725.1 Streptomyces sp. NPDC002044 | reverse complement strand
TGCGCTTATCATATGTCGCCCCCTCTGCCACTTTGTGGTCCCGGGGGCGCCCCAGCGGGGCGGCGGCCCGCCCCGTCACGCCTTACGGGGTGGGGGCGGCGTTGCGCCAGACCGTCACGTCGAGGGTGAGGTACTTGCTGGGCGAGTCCTCCGGTGAGAACCCCTGGACCGTCACCAGGCCGAGGTGCCCCGTACCGGTGGTGACGCAGACCTGGCGGCCCTTGGACAGCTTGTTCACGTAGACGTTCTGGGTGAACCGGGTGTCCGCGCGGCACGCCGCGAGCGAGCCCTCCTGTCCCGGGTCCAGGAGGACCAGGTTCCCGCCGGAGGTCTCCGCGTCGAGGTACCCGCCCGTGTCGTAGGAGAGCTCGTACCCGCCGTCCTCGCCCTGTTGCGGCCGGACCTCCTCGCCGAGGGTCAGGTGGTATCCGGCGGTGAGGTTGACGCCCTTGTAGTCGGCGGGCTTCGGGTCGGCCTTCGGTTTGGCCGCCCCCGACGAGCCGGTGTCCTGCCGGGATTCGGCCGTCCGCCCGCCGGCGTTCGGCTCGCTCTGTGACCGCTCCTTGTCGCCGAACGCGGAGTACGCGGTTCCCGCCACCACGACCGCCAGGACCACCGCGGCGGCGACGGCGAGGACCGGCCCCCGGCGGGGGCCCGCGCCGTTCGGGGGCACGGGGTACGGCTGCGGGTGCGTGGGGAACTGGGCCGGGGCGTAGGCGTGCGGGTGGCCCGGGGCCCCCATCGGCGCCGGGGCGGCGGGGTGCCGGGGGCGGGGCGGCTGGTACCCCTGGGGGGTGGGCGGGCCGAAGCCGGGCGGCGCGGTGGCAGGCCCCGCGGACACGGTCGGCGCGTACCCCGGCGGCGGGGTGGCGGGCGCGACCGGTGTGGTGGGCGAGTACGCGACGGAGGGGGCCGAGGACGGCGGCGGCGGGGTCTGGGCCGGGGCGGGAGCGGCCGCCCGTACGGTGATGTCCGCGGCGACCGGAGCCGGCAGCCAGTCCTCGGGGCGGCGCAGCACGGTCTCGGCGTTGGCGGACTGACACAGGCCGATGACCTCGGCGACCGAGGGCCTGGCCGCGGGATCCTTGGCGAGGCAGCGGGTGACCAGCTCGGTCAGCCGCTCCGGGACTCCGGTGAGGTCGGGCTCCTCGTGGACGATCCGGTACAGCACACCGTGCGAGGTGCCCTCGCCGAAGGCCGGGGAGCCCGTCGCCGCGTACGCCGCGACCTGGCCGAGCGCGAAGATGTCGGTGGCGGGGGTCACCCGGTGCCCGGCGGCCTGCTCGGGGGCCATGAACGCGGGGGTGCCGATGGTGACGCCGCTGCCGGTGAGCGAGGTGGCGTCGGCGGCGAAGGCGATGCCGAAGTCGATGACGCGGGGGCCGTCCGCCGCGAGCAGCACGTTGGACGGCTTGAGGTCGCGGTGCACGATGCCCGCGCCGTGGATGACGTGGAGGGCCTCGGCCATGCCCGCGATGAGCAGCAGGACCGCCTCGACGGGCAGCGCTCCGTGCGCGACGACGGCGTCGGAGAGCGAGGGGCCCGGTACGTAGGCGGTGGCCAGCCAGGGCTGCGCGCCCGCGGTGTCGGCGTCGATCACCGGCGCGGTGAACAGGCCCTGTACGCGCTGCGCCGACTGCACTTCCTGGGCGAACCGGCGGCGGAACTCGGGGTCTTCACCGAACTCCGGCCGGATCACCTTGATGGCCACGGGCCGTCCGCCCGGCGTGTACGACAGGTACACCTTGCCCATGCCGCCCGCGCCGAGCTTGGCGGCCAGGCGGTATCCGGCGATGGTGGTCGGGTCGTCTCCCGCCAGCGGCTGGAAGATCTGTGGGGCGATTCCGCCCGTGTCCGGCTGCTGACCGTTCATCAACTCGTGTCTCCCCCGCAGAACGCCGTATCGACCGGCACCCTATCCAAGGACGGCGATGCCCCGCAGGCCGGACCATTCCCGCCGCCGTCCGGCGGTCACCGCGCCCGGCACCGCGGCACCGCGGCACCCCGGCCGGAGACGGCCTACAGGCCGCCGGCGACCCACAGGACCGCGCCCGTGGTGTACGAGGCGTCGGCGGAGAGCGGCCAGGACACGGCGGCGTGGTGCACGTACCGGCCGGGGGCTGGGACCGTCCTCACCCCCGGCCCACGACGAGGGAGGCCGGCGCACGGGCGGGGACCGGGGGCAGCCGCAGGGGGCGCCGGCCGGGGGTGAGCGAGCCGAGCACGCGCGGACCGCGCGCTCCGGTGCACTCGGGGGCGTTGCCGGGGAGACCGTGCAGGGTGAGGAAGCCGAGGACGGCGAAGGCGTACGCCTCCTTCTCGGCGGCGGGCAGCCCGAGCGCGCCGGAGTCCAGCAGGGCCGTTCCGGCGGTCAGTTCCTCGCGGAGCATCGACATCAGGACGGGGTTGCGGGTGCCGCCGCCGGAGGCGACGACCTCGGTGGCGCCGAGCGGGCGCAGCGCGTCGGCGACGGTGCGGGCGGTCAGCCGGGTGAGGGTGGCGAGGAGGTCGGGCGGTGTGAGGGCGGCGAAGCCGTCCAGGGCCGTGTGCAGGTAGCCGGAGTGGAACAACTCCTTGCCGGTCGTCTTGGGGGCGGGCAGCCGGTAGTACGGCTCGTCGAGCAGCCGCCGCAGGAGCGCGGGATCGACCCGGCCGCGGGCGGCGAGGGCGCCGTCCGCGTCGTAGCCGGCGCGCCCGGAGGTCACCGCGTGGACGGCGGCGTCCATGAGGGCGTTGCCGGGTCCGGTGTCGAAGGCGACCGGCGGACCCGCGGCGGGGAGGGCGGTGAGGTTGGCGATGCCGCCGATGTTCAGGGCGGCGGGGACTCCGGGGCGCCCGCGCAGCAGCATCGTGTCGATCAGGCTGACGAGCGGGGCGCCCTGGCCGCCGGCGGCGACGTCGCCGGGGCGGAAGTCGGAGACGACCGGGCAGCCGGTGGCTTCGGCGATCCAGGCGGGCCGGCCGAGCTGGAGGGTGCCGTGGACCCGGCCCCCGGAGGCCCAGTGGTAGACGGTCTGCCCGTGCGAGGCGATCAACTCGGCCTGGCCTCCGCACAGTTCGTGGTCGGCGCGGACGGCGAGTGCGGCGAACGCCTGTCCGATGCGGGTGTCGAGCCTGCACACGTCGGCCATCGTGGTGGGTGAGGGGGGCAGGGCCGCGGCGAGGGCGCGGCGCAGGGCGTCGTCGTACGGGGCACTGACCATGCCGAGCGGGACCAGCCGCAGGGTGTCGCCCGCGCCGTCGAGCGTGATGTCGGCGGCCGCGGCGTCGACGGCGTCGTGGGAGGTGCCCGACATCAGGCCGATGGCCTTCATCGCAGCGGCCCGAGGTGGTCGTCGCCGCGCAGGGTGGCCAGGGCAGCGGCGCTGAGGGCGCAGGCGCCGGCGGCGTAGTAGGCCGGGATGTCGGTGGAGCCGGTGAGTCCGGTCAGGGTGGTGATGACGAGGCCCGCGCAGCCGGCGAAGACCGCGTTGGCGAGGGCGTACGCCACTCCGAGGCCGGTGCACCGCACGCGTGCGGGGAACATCTCGGCGAGCATGGCGGGCCCGGGGCCGGCGAGCAGTCCGACCGTCGCACCCGCGCAGACCAGGGCGGCGGCCTTGACGGGGGTGGAGGTGGCGGGGTCCTGGAGGACATGGAGCAGGGGGAGGGCGAACAGGGTGACGGCGAGGGCGCCGCACAGCATGACGGGGCGGCGGCCGACCCGGTCGCTGAGCGCTCCCGCGGGGAGGATCGACGCGGCGAAGCCGAGGTTGGCGAACGTGGTGGCGATCAGGGCCTCCTGGAAGGACGCGCCGAGCGTGGACTGGAGGTAGGAGGGCAGGACGACGAGGAAGGTGTAGCCGGCCGCCGACCAGCCGGTGATCCGCCCGATGCCGAGGGCGACGGCGCGGGCGGTCGCTCCGGCCACGGGCAGAGCGGCGGCGGCGAGGTCCGGAGCGGCGGCCGAGGCGGTACGGGGCGGCTCCGTACGCCCGGGCCGATCCGCACGCCCGGGCCGATCCGCACGCCCGGGCCGTGCCACCGGCCCGGGCCGATCCACCCGTCCCGGCGGTTCCACCAGTCCGGTACGCAGCCACAGGGCGGCCAGGCCGAGCGGCAGGGCGAGCAGGAAGGGCACGCGCCAGCCCCAGTCGTGCAGGGCGGCCGGGGAGAGGACCGTGGCCAGCAGCGCGGCCGTAGCGGCACCGGCGAGCAGCCCGAGCGCGACGGTGAACGACTGCCAGGCGCCGTAGCGGCCGCGCCGTCCGGGCGGCGCGCATTCGGTCATCAGGGCCACGGCGCCGCCGAACTCCCCTCCGGCCGAGAGTCCTTGGAGCGCGCGCAGCAGCGTGAGCAGCCACGGGGCGGCCGCGCCGGCCGTCGCCTGCGTCGGAAGCAGGCCGATCAGGGTGGTGGCGCAGGTCATCAGGCCGATGACGAGGACCAGGACGGCTCGGCGGCCGACGCGGTCGCCGAGCCGGCCGAACAGCAGGGCGCCGACGGGGCGGAAGAAGAAGGCCAGCGCGAAGGAGGCGTACGTGGCGATCAGGGGCCCGGCGCCACCGCTGCCGGAGGCCGAGGAGGGGGTGAAGAAGTGCGCGGCGATGACCGTGGCGAAGCAGCCGTAGACGCCGAACTCGTACCACTCGACGAAGTTGCCGGCCGAGCCCGCGAGCAGCGCCCGGCGCGGGCGGGTGGCGGTGGGCGGCGCGGGGCTCGCCAGGGAGGGGGTCACCCGTGCTGGCTGCCCGCTCCGGACGGCCGGGATGCCCCGCGGGGGCCGGGTTCAGCAGATCGGCCCCCGGAACGCCGGTCCCGTACCGCGCGGGGGCGTGCGCCCCGCCCCCGCCCCCGGAACGCCCCGACGGCGCCGGCCGGACCGCGCCCCGGCCGGAGCGGCGGCGCACGCCCGCCCCACGCCCCAACAGCCCCGAGAGCCTCTGACCTCCCCGACCGCCTCCGCGAAGCGCTGCGGCCCCTGCGGGGCGTGCCGCAGGAAGAGGTTGGGCTCGATCAGCTCCAGTTCCATCACGACGGGTTCCCCGTCCCCGCCCAGCGCCAGGTCGACGCGGGCGAACACCGGCGCGCCCGGCGCGGGCACCGCCGCCAGGGCCTCGCGCGCCGCGCGGAGTTCCGTGTCGGTCGGCTGGTACGCGGTGGCGCCGGGGTGGGCGACGCGGAAGTTGAAGGGACGTGCGGCGGCCGGGCTCCGGCCTCAGGCGCCCGCCCGCCAGACCGTGGTCGCGTTGCAGAACTCGCGGATGCCGTGCCCGGACAGCTCGCGGCCGTAGCCGGAGCGCTTGACGCCGCCGAAGGGCAGTGCGGGGTGGGAGGCGGTCATGCCGTTGACGAAGACCCCGCCGGCCTGGATGTCCCGCACGCAGGCGTCCACTTCCTCGTCGCTGGCGGTCCAGACGCTGGAGCTCAGGCCGAAGGGGGTGTGGTTGGCACGTTCGATCGCCTCCTCCAGGCCCCCGACGCGGTAGAGCGTGGCGACCGGCCCGAACGCCTCCTCCTGGTCGATGCGCATGGCGGCGGTGACGTCGGCGAGGACGGTGGGCTCGTGGAACCAGCCCGCGTCCAGCCCCTCGGGCCGGCCGCCCCCGCACAGGACGGCCGCGCCGTGGCGCACGGCGTCCTCGACGAGTTCCTCGAGGTCGGCGCGGCCCTGTTCGGTGGCGAGCGGGCCGACGTCGGTGGCCTCGTCCATCGGGTCGCCGACGGTGAGCGCGGCCATGGCGGCGGTGAACCCGGCGGCGAACTCGTCGTACACGTCGGTGTGGACGATGAACCGCTTCGAGGCGATGCACGACTGGCCGTTGTTCTGCACGCGCGCGGTGACGGCGGTCGTGACGGCCCGGGCGACGTCCGCGGAGGGCAGCACGATGAAGGGGTCGCTGCCGCCCAGTTCCAGGACGGTCTTCTTGACCTCGTCGCCGGCCACGGCGGCGACCGCCCGCCCGGCCGGCTCGCTGCCGGTCAGTGTCGCGGCGGCGACCCGGGGGTCGCGCAGCACCCGCTCCACGCCGTCGGAGCCGATCAGCAGGGTCTGGAAGCAGCCCCGGGGGAATCCGGCCCGGTGAAACAGGTCCCCGAGGTAGAGCGCCGTCTGCGGCACGTTGGAGGCGTGCTTGAGGAGGCCCGTGTTCCCGGCCATCAGCGCGGGCGCGGCGAACCGTACGACCTGCCAGAGCGGGAAGTTCCACGGCATGACCGCGAGGACCACGCCCAGCGGCCGGTAGCGGACGAGTACCGAGCCGGCGCCGGAGTCGCGGACGTCGCTTTCGGCGGGGTGCTCGTCGGCGAGCAGCGATTCGGCGTGCGCGGCGTACCAGCGCATGGCCTTCACGCACTTGGCGGCTTCGGCGCGGGCCGCCGCCAGTGGTTTGCCCATCTCGGTGGTCATGATCCGGGCGATGTCCTCGTTGTCCGCCTCCAGGAGGCCGGCGGCCGCGAGCAGCAGCGCGGACCGCTCGGCGAATCCGGTGGTGCGGTAGTCGGCGAACGTCGCGGCGGCCTCGGCGAGGCACTGCTCGACCTCGTCGGGGCCCTGGGCCCGGAAGGTGCGCAGGGTCTCGCCGGTGGCGGGATTCACGGTGGCGATGGGCATGGCTCGGTTCCTCCCTGGGGGCGGGCTCGCCCCACGACCCTCCCCCGGTGGCCGCCGGGCCGCAAGGCGAGCGCGGTACGCCCGGTACGGCGTGCGAGCGGGCCGGAGCCGGTCAGGACGGGTCGTGCAGCAGTTCGGGGCCGTTGTTGCGGACGTCGTTGACGGCGGTGGAGACGGCGCGCACGTTCAGGCGCCCCGCGGCCGGTGTGCCGAGCAGGGCGCGGAGCTCGTCCGGGTCCTGGTGCGCGGGGTCGAGCCAGGTCTCGTAGTCGGCCGGTGCGATGGCGAGCGGCATGCGCGGGTGGACGCGGCCGGCCGCGTCGACGGCCTCCGTGGTGATGATCGTGCAGGTGGTCCACCAGGCCGCCGGATCGTCGTCGTCCGTGACCGCCTTGTCGCGCCAGAACTCGTAGAGGCCGGCCATGGCCAGTACCGAGGAGTCCTCGGGGGTGATGAAGTACGGCTGCTTGTACGCCTTCGCCGTGTCCGTGGCCGGGACGGGCTCCCACTCGTAGAACCCGTCCGCGGGAAGCAGGCAGCGGCGTTTGGCGAAGGCGCGGCGGTAGGCCGGCTTCTCGTGCACGGTCTCGGCCCGTGCGTTGATCATCTTGGCTCCGGTGTCCGGGCGCTTCGCCCAGGAGGGGACCAGCCCCCAGCGCAGCGGCCGAAGGCCGCGCTCCACGACGCCGCTCTCGCGGTCGGGGCGTTCCAGGACGGCCCACACCGGGTCGGTCGGGGCGACGTTCCAGCTGGGCGCCAGGGTTTCCGCGGGGTCCCGGCGGGTGACCCCGAACAGGTCGGCGAGGTCGCCGGGACCGCGGGTGGAGGCGTATCGGCCGCACATGCACTCCACTGTCCCACGGGTCCTGGCGGTGGGCCGTGGAAACGGGGAAGCCGGGGTCGTATGCGCGGCCGTCCGGGTTTTCCGTGTGCAGAGCGCTCCGGACGGGGAAGGGGCGCGGTGACCGGTCCGGCCCGATCACCGGGCCGCCCGAGAGAGGACGGACACCGTGACACGACCGAGGATTCTCGTGGTGGGCGCCGGCTTCGCCGGAGTGGAGTGCGTCCGCAGGCTGGAGCGCCGGCTGACACCGCAGGAGGCGGACATCTCCCTGGTCACGCCGACCTCCTACCAGCTGTATCTGCCGCTGCTCCCCCAGGTGGCGTCCGGGGTGCTGACCCCGCAGTCCATCGCCGTCTCGCTGCGGCGCAGCAGCCGGCACCGCACCCGGATCGTGCCCGGCGGCGCGATCGGCGTGGATCCGGTGGCGAAGGTCTGCGTCATCCGCACGATCACCGGCGAGGTGACCGAGCGGGAGTACGACCACCTGGTGCTGGCGCCCGGCAGCGTCACCCGTACGTTCGACATCCCCGGGCTCACCGAGCACGCGCGGGGCATGAAGACCCTCGCCGAGGCCGCCTGTCTGCGGGACCACGTCATCGCGCAGCTGGACCTGGCCGACGCGAGCCAGGACGAGGCGGAGCGCGCGTCCCGGCTGTGCTTCATCGTGGTCGGCGGAGGATACGCGGGTACCGAGACGGCCGCCTGCCTGCAGCGGCTGACCCATCAGGCGGTGAAGCGCTACCCGCGCCTCGATCCCCGGCAGATCAGCTGGCACCTGCTGGACCTGGCCCCCAAGCTGATGCCCGAGCTCGGCGACTCCCTCGGGAAGGCCGCCCTGGAGATCCTGCGGCGGCGCGGGATCGAGGTGTCCCTCGGGGTGAGCGTGGCGAAGGCGGGGCCTGAGGAGGTGACCCTGACGGACGGGCGGGTGCTGCCGAGCCGGACGCTGATCTGGACGGCCGGAGTGGCCGCGAGCCCGCTGGTCGCGACCCTGGACGCGGAGACCGAGCGGGGCCGGCTGGTGGTGACCCCCGAGCTGACCGTGCCGGGGGCTCCCGGGGTCTTCGCCCTGGGTGACGCCGCCGCCGTGCCGGACCTCGCGTCGGGCAAGGACGGCGCGATCTGCCCGCCGACGGCGCAGCACGCGCTGCGGCAGGGGCGCACGCTCGCCGACAACCTGATCGCGACGCTGCGGCGGCAGCCGCTGCGGCCCTACTCCCACCGGGACCTGGGGCTCGTCGTCGACCTCGGCGGCACGGACGCCGTGTCCAAGCCGCTGGGCATCCCGCTGCGCGGCCTTCCGGCGCAGGCGGTGGCCCGCGGGTATCACTGGTCGGCGCTGCGGACGAACGTCGCCAAGACCAGGGTGCTGACGAACTGGATGCTGAACGCGGTGGCCGGGGACGACTTCGTCCGTACCGGTTTCCAGCGGACGCGGCCGCCGAGCCTGCGGGACTTCGAGTACACGGACTCCTACCTGACGCCCGCCGAGGTGCGGGCCCACACGGCGGCCCTGCGGGCGGCCGCGGGGTGAGGGCACACGGCCCGGGCCCCCCGGGGGGGGGGGGGGGG
>NZ_JBEOXU010000193.1:0-9051 GCF_040296725.1 Streptomyces sp. NPDC002044 | reverse complement strand
GGGGCTGACCGGCCGGCCCCGGTGCGCGGTCGTGGTGCGCGGCCCCGGTGCGCGGCACACCGCCACTCAGGTCGCGGCCGGGCCCGGACCGCGGTGCGGCGGTGTCAGCCGTTCCCACAGGAAGCTGTGGACGAGCGCCTCGTTGAAGGCGGTCTGCCGGTGGTCCGTGGCTCCGGCGTGGCCGCCGCCCAGATGCTCGTGGAAGAGCACGCTCTGGCCGAGTTCCCGGAGCCGGGCGGCCATCTTGCGGGCGTGGCCGGGGTGCACCCGGTCGTCCCGCGTGGAGGTGAGCAGGAGCAGCGGCGGGTAGGGCACGTCCGCGCGGGCCTGGTGGTACGGGGAGATGGCCATCAGGTGCGGCCGGTCGGCGGGGTCGTCCGGATCCCCGTACTCGGCGATCCAGCTGGCGCCGGCGAGCAGCCGGTGGAAGCGGAGCATGTCGAGCAGCGGTACGTGGGCGACGACCGCGCCGAAGAGGTCCGGGTGGCGGGTGAGCATGGCGCCCATCAGGAGGCCGCCGTTGCTGCCGCCCTCGATGCCGAGCTGGGCCGCGGTGGTGATGCCGCGGCCGGCGAGGTCCCGGGCCACGGCGGCGAAGTCGTCGAAGGCGCGGACCCGGTGGGCCCCGAGGGCGGCCTGGTGCCAGGCGGGCCCGTACTCGTGGCCGCCGCGGATGCCCGCGAGGACGTACGTTCCGCCGCGCGCGAGCCAGGCCCGTCCGATGACCGCGCTGTACTGCGGGACCTGGGAGACCTCGAATCCCCCGTACCCGTAGAGCAGCGTGGGGCCGGGGCCGGGGCGGTCCTCGGGGCCGATCACGAAGTACGGGACGCGCGTGCCGTCGGCGGAGGCCGCGAAGTGCTGGCTGACGGTGAGCCCGGCCGTGCCGAACAGGGCGGGGGCCTGCTTGACGGTCTCGCCGGGGCCCGCGCCCTCGCCCCGGTAGAGGGTGGCGGACTGGAGGAACCCGGAGACGTTCAGGAAGTACTCGTCGCTCTCGTCGGGTTCGGTGCAGACGACCGAGGCGGTGGAGAGCGGCGGCACGTCCGCCAGCGGAGCCCTGGTCCACCCGTGCCCGTCCGGTCCGGGGGTGAGGAGTTCGAGTCGGGAGGAGACGTCGGCGCGGGTGGCGAGGATGAGGTGGTGACGGGTCCAGTGGTGGCCGGCCAGCGCGGTGTGCTCATCGGGGGCGAAGAGCACGGCGGGCTCGCGGGCGCCGTCCGCGTAGCCCCCCGCCTGGTAGGCGTCGAAGTCGAAGGCGAGGAGGGTGCCGGCGGCGTGGCCGAGCCAGGGCGACTTCGTCGTGACGATCAGCCACTGGCGGTGCACGTACTTGACCGCGTCGTCCGGCACGTCGACCGGCACCAGACGCGCGCCCGCGCCGCCGGCTCCTCCTCCGTCTCCTTCTGCGGCTCCTCCCAGGAGGTAGAGGCGGCTGTTCCAGAAGTCCGTGTGGAGGGAGACGAAGTCCCTGGCGTAGCCGGGTGTGTGGTCGTGCCAGCCGTCGGCCGACAGGTCCGAGGGCTCCCCCTGGTGGACGAGTTCGGCTTCCGCCAGGGGCGTTCCGCGCTGCCAGCGGCGTACCTGGAGGGGGTAGCCGGACGCGGACATCGAGCCCGGGCCGAAGTCCGTGCCGATCCAGACGTGATCGCGGTCGATCCACCCGATCCGGGTCTTGGCCTCGGGGACTTCGTATCCGTCCCCGACGAACTCCCGTGCCTCCAGGTCGAACTCGCGCACCACGCAGGCGTCCGAGCCGCCGCGGGAGAGCATCACGAGGGCGAGGCGGTGGTCGGGCGCGAGAACGTCGCTCCCGCCCCAGACCCAGTCCTCCCCCTCGGCCTCGGACAGCGCGTCCAGGTCGAGGACGGTCTCCCAGGCCGGCCGGTCCTGGCGGTACTCCTCCAGACCGGTCCGCCGCCACACGCCCCGCACCCGGTCCGCGTCCTGCCAGAAGTTGTACAGGTACCGGCCCCGGCGGACGGGATACGGGATCCGGTCGGCGTCGTCCAGCACCTCGCGCACTTCGCGCTCCAGCACCTTGAACCCGGGCGCTCCGGCCAGGGCGTCCACGGTCTCGGCATTGCGTTCGCGCACCCAGGCGAGGGCCGGATCGCCGGTTACGTCTTCCAGCCACAGGTGGGGGTCTTCGTCGCTCATCCGCCGATTGTGCAGCACTCCGGCCTGAAGGGTCAGTGACCGCCGCCGTCGAGCGGCCGCAGGAAGCGACGCTCGTACCGCTTGATGCAGCGGGTGTCGCGTGCCAGGTCGAAGGCCGCCCGGCACTCCGGGTCGGACATGCTGTCCGTGCGGTACTGCTCGTAGACGGCGAGGCTGGGGAAGGAGAAGAGGGCGTAGGCGATGTCGCTGTCGCCCTCGCTCGGCAGGAAGTAGCCGTGGTGGGTGCCGCCGAACCGGTTGACCAGCCCCACCCAGCGGCGGCCGTACTCCTCGAAGTCGGCGAGCTTCTCGACGTCTATCTCGTACTTCAGATGAATGGTGATCACGGACCCATCATGCCGGGTACCCCCCGCGCCGGGCGCGTGGCGGTCGCTCAGCCTGCGCGTTCCCGGTCCGGTGATCGATCCGGGCAGCCCGACCGGCGCCCGTGGGGATACCCCCGGCCCGCGGCGACCGGACGGCTATCCGGCGTCCGGCCGGGAGTCGTCCGGCTCCCTCGGTACGGGCCAGCGGTGCGACACCCGCCCGGACGCGAGCTGTTCGACGACCTCGGCCAGCTCCTGGCACGCCTGCTCGATCCGCAGGCGGATGGTGTTCTGTTCGGTGACGAGCGCCGACAGGAGCAGCGAGGTCAGGGCGGCCGCGCCGTTGAGCGCCTGGAGGTTGGCCATGCCCTGGAGCAGCGTGTGGTCCCTGAACGGGCCGAGCCGGCCGACCGCGGCCGCGTTCGCCAGGACGGACACGAGCAGCATGCACGGCGCGCTGCCGGCCAGCTGGAAGCGCAGGGCGGCCCAGATCAGGAGCGGGAAGACGAGGAAAAGCATCGCGAGGCCGCTCCTGGTCGCCAGGAGGGTGATCCCGACGGCGGACACGATCAGGGCGCACACCTCGGCCCACCGGTACGTCTCCACCGGCAGGCGGGCCCGGCACAGCACCAGGAGCAGGGGCGTGATCACGAGCACGCCCATGGCGTCACCGGCCCACCACGTCCACCACACGGTCCAGAACCCGCCGTCCGGCAGGACGTCGGTGAGTTCCAGCAGCCCCGCACCGACGGTGGCGCTGATCAGCATCGGCAGCAGTCCGCCGAGGAAGACCAGGGCGACGCCGTCGCGCAGCCGGTCGAGCTCGACGCGGAAGCCGACGCTCCGGAGCATCAGGCAGGCGCAGACGGGGGCGAGGGTGTTGCCCGCGACGATCCCGAGCCCGATGGGGTCGATGGGGCTGATCGACTGGATGACGAGCAGGGCGCCGATCGCGATCCCCGGCCAGACGCCCAGGCCCAGCCAGAGCAGGCAGCCCAGGGCGATGCCGGTGGGCGGCCACAGCGGTGTGACGACAGCCCCCTCGACGACCACCTGCTGGAGCAGGCCGATGCGCCCGCCCGCGTAGTAGGCGGCGGCCACGGCGACGATCCGGAGCACAGCCGGGAACAGACGTCGGAAGCCCTCGGTGCGCATCACTGCATCAGACAACAGCCGGCGGTCGCCGCCGGCGCGTGACACGCGCTACGGCGCCGGCCGCGTCACCCGATCCGGAGGGGGCCGTCCTCGTGCCGCAGCACGAGCACGGCGGCGTCGTCCTCGTGGCCGGTGGAGTCGGCGACCTTCATCACCTCGGCCGCCAGATCGCCCGGATCCGCGCCGGCGCCCGCCCGGATCACCTCGGCCACCCGGGCCAGTCCCGCTTCGATCGGGAAGGAGGGGCCTTCCACCACACCGTCGGTGACCAGGACGAACGAGCCGGCCGTCGTCAGCGGGAGCCGGGTGACCGGGTACTCGGAACCCGACAGCATGCCGAGCGGGAGACCGCCCTCGTCCTCCACGACGCCGTACTCCCCGCCCGTCGTGGCCCACACGCCGGGCACGTGGCCCGCGCGGGCGCTCTGGATCTCCCAGTTCACGGGGTCGAAGCGGACGAAGGTGCAGGTAGCGAAGAGGTCGCAGTCGACCGACAGGAGGAGTTCGTTGGCCAGCCTGAGCACCTCGCCCGGGTCGGCCGCGGAGGCGGCCACGGCGCGTACGGCGATGCGGACCTGCCCCATGAAGGCCGCCGCCTCGACGTCGTGGCCCTCCACGTCACCGATGGAGAAGCCGAGGGCGCCGCTGGGGAGCCGGAACCCGTCGTACCAGTCGCCGCCCACGCTCAGGCCGTGGCGGGCCGGCGCGTACCGGGCCGCCGTGCGGAGCCCCGGCAGCGCGGGAAGGGAGGCGGGCAGGATCTCCCGCTGCAGCGCCTCGGCCAGCTCCACCCGGGCCTGGTGGAGCTCGGCTCCCTCCCTGGCCTGGGCGGTCAGCCTCCCGAGCCTGGTCAGCAAGTCGTCCGCGGTCGCCGACCGCGTGGACTTATGGGAGGTCATGGGGCGCTCCGAGGTACGTCCGTTTCAGGGCCCTGGCACGAAAACCCCGCCTCATCATATTTCGACTGCCCGGTATGCACACCGCGAGCGGCGTTCAGCCGGTGCGGGCCGTCTGGAAAGCGCGTCGGTAGGCGTGGGGGCTGGTCCCGACGAGGCGCTTGAAACGGTCCCGGAAGGCGGTGGGCGAGCCGAAGCCGACCTGGGTGGCGATCCGGTCGACGGGGTGCGCGGTGGTCTCCAGCAGGTACTGGGCCTGGCGGATCCGCGCGCGGTGCAGCCACTGGAGCGGGGAGGTGCCGGTCTGCTCGCGGAAGCGCCGGTTCAGGGTGCGGATGCTCATGCCCGCCCGGGCGGCGAGGTCGTCGAGGGTCAGGTCCCGGCGGGCGTTGTCCTCCATCCACCTCAGGAGGGGTTCGATCACCGAGCCGCGCGGCGCCGGCGGCTGCTCATGGACGATGAACTGGGCCTGGCCGCCTTCCCGTTCGAGGGGCATCACGGCGAGGCGGGCGGCGTCGGCGGCCACGGCCGAGCCCAGGTCGGACCGGATCAGGTGCAGGCACAGGTCCAGCCCGGCCGCGGCCCCGGCCGAGGTGAGCAGCAGCCCGTTGTCCACGTAGAGCACGCCGGGGTCGACGTCGACGGCGGGATGGAGGGCGGCGAGCCGGTCGGCGGCGAGCCAGTGGGTGGTGGCCCGCAGTCCGTCCAGGAGCCCGGTGGCGGCCAGGACGAACGCGCCCGTACAGATGGAGGCGAGGCGGGTGCCGTGAGCGGCGGCCCGGCGCAGCGCGTCGAGGACCTCGTCGGGGACGGGCGCCGAGGGGTCGCTCACTCCGGGGACGATGATCGTGTCCGCCTCGTCGAGCGCGGCGAGCGGCCAGGGCGCGCGCAGGGTGAAGGCACCGGCGTCGATCTCCTCGGTCGGCGCGCACACGCGGACGCGGTAGGCGGGGCGGCCGTCGGGGAGCCGGGTGCGGCCGAACACGTCGATCGGGGTGGACAGGTCGAACGGGATGACCCCGTCCAGGGCGAGGACTGCCACGGTGTGCATGGCCCAACCATAAGAGGCCACCGGGCCGGTCCGGTCCGCGGACGCTCTCCCCGTGCCACTTTCCCCGCAGGTCAGCGCCCTTCGGGGCGTGTTGGCCAGAACCCGTTGGCATCTGGCATTCCAGCCACTACAGCGCGGTCGCTCGGCTGACTACGGTCGGTGTCGGCGCCGTACCCGGTGCCGACGCCGCTCCCCGTGCCGATCGCGATGCCGGCGGATCCCCACCGGTCGCGACAGAGAGGAACCGCTCCGCATGCTGTGCCAGATCGTGCTGTTCGACGGATTCGACCCGCTGGACGTCATCGCCCCCTACGAGGTCCTGTTCGCCGGGGGGACGGCGGCCCCGGGCACGCTCCGCGTGGAGCTCGTCTCGGCGGAGGGCCCGCGCGAGGTGCCCAGCGGCTCGGGGCTCCTGACCCTGCGGGCCACGGCGGCGCTCGACCCGCGACGCGCGGACCTCGTCGTCGTCCCGGGAGCGGTGGGCCCGCTCGGCGATCCCGCGGGCGCCGGGGACACGGGGGACGCCGGGAGCGGGGACGCCGGGAGCGGGGCATCGCCGAGCGGGGCCTCCGTCCCCGCCCTGCTCGCCCGTTCCCTGCGGACGGGGCTGCCGGCTTTGCTCGGGGAGGCCCTGAGCCGCCCCGGCACGACGGTGGCCACCGTGTGCGGAGGTTCCGCGATCCTCGCGGCGGCCGGGCTGATCGAGGGGCGGCACGCCACGACGAACCACCTCGGCCTCCACCTCCTGGAGGCCGCCGGCGTGATCGCGGTCGACGCCCGCGTCGTCGACGACGGAGACCTGGTGACGGGGGCAGGGGTCACCTCGGGCCTGGACCTGGGCCTGTACCTGCTGGAGCGCGAGATCGGCCCCCGGATCGCCCACGCCGTCGAGCAGCTCTTCGCCCACGAGCGCCGGGGCACCGTCTGGCGCGCCGCCGGTCCGGCCCCGGCAGCCTTCTGACACCCGTACGCCGCCGACCCCCCGATCCGCCGCACCCACCCACCGCCGCGCCCGGCGCCCAGCGAAAGCACCGCACCCGTCATGACGAAGTTCCTCCTGACCGTCCACGTCCTGGCAGCCATCATCACCATCGGGCCCGTGACCGTGGCCGCCAGCATGTTCCCGCCGTCCGCCCGCCGCGCGCTGGCCGCGCCCGACCACGCGACGGCCCGTGCCACGGTGCTGACACTGCACCGCATCTGCCAGGTCTACTCCGTGGTCGCGGTCGCGGTACCGGTGTTCGGCCTGGCGACCGCCAACAGCCTGCACGTCCTCGGCAGTCCCTGGCTCCTGGCCTCGATCGTCCTCACCCTCGCCGGCGCCGCCGTGCTGGCCGCGCTCGTGCTGCCGCGGCAGAGGTTCCTGCTGGCCGCCCTCGGCGGCGCGCCGGGCGGGCCGGACACCGACGCCGCGGGGCGGGCCGCCCGGCGACTGGGCATGTACACGGGGGTGTTCAACCTGCTCTGGGCCACCGTGACCGTACTGATGATCGTCCGGCCGGGATCGACCACGGGGGCCTGACTCCGCGACCCGGATTCCGGATGCCGGACGGTCAGGGGGCCGCCGGTGAACGGAAGTTGGTCCAGACCTGTTGACGGCGGGCCATGCGGAGCAATAGGTTCCCGGTCACACGGCGGTCCCGGCACCGGCTCCCCCCACCCGGCCCACCGCCCTCACGGGACACCCCTCCCAGCGGCCGTACGCCACGTCTCGCGTTGCCCGTCACTCCCCCCACGGAGGCACTTCCTTGCGTACCCGCATCCGCACCCGTACCCGCCTCGCCTGCGGTCTGGGTGCCACCCTGCTCGGCGCGGCCGCGGTACTGACCTCTCCCGGCTCCGCGTTCGGCGCGAACATCCTCACCAACGGCGACTTCGAGTCCGGCACGACGGCCGGCTGGTCCTGCGGCGGAGGTCTGGGCTCGGTCGTGAGCTCCCCCGTGCACGGGGGTGGCAAGGCGCTGGCCGGCGCGGCCGGCCCGTCCGACACCGCCAAGTGCACGCAGACCGTGGCCGTCCTGCCGAACACCGCGTACACGCTGTCCGCCTGGGTCCGCGGCAGTCACGTGTACCTCGGCGTCACCGGCGGCGCCTCCACCTGGAGTTCCTCCCCCGGCGCCTACACCAAGCTGAGCGTCTCCTTCACCACCGGCGCCTCGCAGACCAGCGCGCAGATCTACCTCAACGGCTGGTACGGGCAGGGAACGTACTACGCCGACGACGTCACCCTCGACGGCCCCGGTGGCAGCGCGGACACCGTCGCCCCCACCGCGCCGGGCAACCTCGCCTCCACCGGTAAGACCTCCTCCAGCGTCTCGCTCGCCTGGACGGCCTCCACCGACAACGTCGGCGTCACCGGATACGACGTCTACCGGGGCGCCGACAAGGTGGCCACGTCCACCACCACCGGCGCGACCGTCACCGGCCTCTCCCCCCGCACCGCGTACACCTTCACGGTGCGCGCCCGCGATCTGGCCGGCAACACCTCGCCGGTGTCCGAGAGCGCCGCCGTCACCACCGACGACGGACCCGTCCCGGCCGGCTTCAAGCAGGCGGCGCCGTACCTGTACCTCGGCTGGGGCAACCCGCCGAGCGCGACCACGGTGATGAACGCGACCGGGGTGAAGTGGTTCACCATGGCCTTCATCCTGTCGTCCGGCGGGTGCAATCCGGCCTGGGACGGCCAGCGCCCGCTGACGGGCGGGGTGGACCAGAGCACGGTCAACGCGATCCGGGCCGCGGGCGGCGACATCGTCCCGTCCATCGGCGGCTGGCAGGGCAACAAACTGGGCCCCAACTGCGCCACCCCCGAAGCCTTGGCCGGCGCCTACCAGAAGGTGATCGACGCGTACGGACTGAAGGCCATCGACGTCGACATCGAGAACACCGACGAGTTCGAGAACGCGGTGGTCCAGGACCGCGTGCTCGGCGCCCTCAAGATCGTCAAGCAGAACAACCCGGGCATCAAGACCATCCTGACCTTCGGGACCAGTACCACGGGACCCACCTCGTGGGGCAACCGCCTGATCGAGCGGGCCAAGGTGCTGGGCGCCGACATCGACGTGTTCACCATCATGCCGTTCGACTTCGGCAACGCGTCGACCGACATGTACGCCAGCACCGTCAGCGCGACCGAGGGGCTCAAGACCAAGCTCAGGTCCACCTTCGGCTGGGACGACGCCACGGCCTACGCGCACATCGGCATCTCCGGGATGAACGGCATCAGCGACACCCAGGAGACCACCACCGTCCAGGACTGGACCGGGATCCGCGACTGGGCCAACTCCCACCACATCGCCCGGCTCGCCTTCTGGTCCGTCAACCGCGACCGCGGCTGCCCGGGCGGCGGGCTTCAGGAGACGTGCTCCGGCATCGCCCAGAGTGACTGGCAGTTCACCTCCATCACGGCCGGCTTCACCGGCTGATCCGGACCGCCGTCCGTGCTCCGGCCCGCGGGCCGGAG
>NZ_JBEOXU010000192.1:0-9099 GCF_040296725.1 Streptomyces sp. NPDC002044 | reverse complement strand
ACGTGATGCAGGCCGAAGGAGCGCACGCCCGGGGTGTCGATGACCCAGCCGTCGCCCGAGGGCAGCGGCAGGGCCAGCGCCGAGGTGGTGGTGTGTCATCCCGAAGTACTCCTTGACCATCCAGAAACCCGCGTCGTTGACGTGGCTGAAGAACAGCGAACCCGATCCGATGGCGAGGACCAGGAGCGCGGTCTCGGTGGCCGGCATCCCCGCGGCGAGCGGGGCGACCAGGCCGGCCGCCGAGATGGTGGCCACCGTCGCCGAACCGGTCGCGAGGCGGATGGCCACCGCGATCAGCCAGGCCAGCAGCAGGGCCGGGATGGACCAGCTCTCCGACAGGTCGAGGATCATCTGCCCTACCCCGACGTCGATCAGGGTCTGCTTGAAGCCGCCGCCCGCCCCCACGATCAGCAGGATGCCCGCGATCGGGGCGAGGGACTTCTCCACCGTCGTCGAGATCCTCGCCCGGGTGAAGCCGGCCGCGCGGCCCAGGGTGAACATGCCCACCAGCACCGCCGCGAGGAGGGCGATCAGCGGGGAGCCCGCGACGTCGGTGACCCGCTGCACCGGGTCGGCGGGGTCGTCCACGATGATGTCGACCAGCGCCTTGACCAGCATCAGGGCCACCGGCAGCAGCACGGTGAAGACGGTGGCGCCGAACCGGGGCCGGTGCTCCAGCTCCTCCGAGGGGCGCTGCGGGATCATGTGCTCCGGCGCCGGGATGTCGACCCACCGGGCCGCGTACCGGGAGAACAGCGGCCCGGCGATGATCACGGTGGGGATCGCCACGACCACGCCCAGCGCGAGGGTGACGCCCAGGTTCGCGTCGAGCGCGTCGATGGCGACGAGCGGCCCGGGGTGGGGCGGTATCAGCCCGTGCATCACGGACAGGCCGGCCAGCGCGGGGATGCCGATCCGCATGAGGGAGTAGTTGCCGCGCTTGGCCACGAGCAGCACCACCGGGATCAGCAGCACGATGCCGACCTCGAAGAAGAGCGGCAGCCCGATGACCGAGGCGATCAGCACCATCGCCCACGGCATGGCCCGGCCCTTGGCCCGGGCGAGGATCGTGTCCACGATCTCGTCCGCTCCGCCGGAGTCCGCCAGCAGTTTGCCGAGGATCGCGCCGAGCGCGATCAGTACGCCGACGCCGGCGACCGTGGCGCCCAGCCCCGCGGTGAAACTCGCGATGGTCTTGGCCAGGGGTGCGCCCGCGAAGACCCCGAGGGCCAGCGAGCCCAGCGTCAGGGCCAGGAAGGCGTGCATCTTGAGGCGGGTGATGAGCAGGACGATGACGGCGATGCCGGCGAGCACGGCGATGCCGAGCTGGGCGTTCCCGGCCGAGGTGATCGGTTCGCCGCCCGCCGCTGCCAGTGTCTCGACGCTGAGACCGGTCACTGTGACGATTCCTTAGTTCTCGGGTGTGCGGGTGTTCTCGGGTGTGCCGGGGTTCTCGGGCGGGCCGAGCCGGCGCAGGGCGGCCAGCGCCCGCGCGGTGATGTCCTCGGGCGAGCCGGACACGTCGACGACGACGCCCGCCTCGTCGCCCTGGAGCGGCTCCAGGGTGGCGAACTGTGAGTCCAGCAGGGCGGGCGGCATGAAGTGGCCCTTGCGGGCGGCCATCCGCTCCTCGATCAGTGGCCGGTCCCCGGTGAGGTGGACGAAGACCGTCCCGGGACCCGACGCGCGCAGCCGGTCGCGGTAGGCGCGCTTGAGCGAGGAGGCCGCGACCACCCCGCCGCCGAGCCCGGCCCGGCCGCGGATCCAGTCGCCGATGGCGTCCAGCCACGGCCACCGGTCCGCGTCCTCCAGGGGGATGCCGTCCGACATCTTGGCGACGTTGGCCGCCGGGTGGAACGCGTCGCCCTCCGCGTACGGGAGGGCGAGCGCTTCGGCGATCAGCCGGCCCACGGTCGTCTTGCCCGTGCCGGCCACGCCCATCACCACAATGACGCGCTGGGTGCTCACGCCTACCTCGCTGTCCTCGTCGACATCGGTTCGTGTGGCACCACTGAAGCCTATTAAGTACGACGTATTCAAGTGCTGGACGGAAAACGTCGCATCTTTTGTTCGCCGCCGTTCGCCGCGGCGTCACCTACGCTTACGCCCATGACGACCGACGGCAGCCCTGGGCAGGGCTTGCACTCCCATGTGCTGGACACCCTCGGCCTCGCCATCACCGCGGGGGAGTACCGGCCGGGCAGCGTCCTGCGCACCGACGAGATCGCCGGGCGGTTCGACGCCTCGCGCACCGTCGTCCGTGAGGTCGTCCGGGTCCTGGAATCGATGCGGCTGGTCGAGTCCCGCCGCCGGGTCGGCGTCACGGTGCGTCCCACGGACGAGTGGAACGTCTACGACCCCCGTGTGATCGTCTGGCGGCTGGCCGGCACCGACCGGCCCCGCCAGCTGCGCTCCCTCACCGTGCTCCGCTCCGCGGTCGAGCCGGTCGCCGCCGGGCTCGCCGCGACCCTGGCGACCCCCGAGCAGTGCGCCGAACTCACCGAGGCGGCCCTCGGCATGGTCCGCACCTCGCGCGGACACCAGCTCGACGGCTACCTCCGCCACGACATCGCCTTCCACCGCGTCGTGCTGAACGCCTCCGGGAACGAGATGTTCGCCCGGCTCGGCGACGTCGTCGCGGCGGTCCTGACCGGCCGCACCCGGCACGACGTGATGTTCCACGACCCCGATCCGGCCGCCGTCACCCTGCACGTCCAGGTCGCGGAAGCCGTCCGGGAGGGCGACGCGGCCCGCGCCGAGGCACTGACCCGGCAGATCGCGGTCGGCGCCCTGGAAGAGCTGGACGTCCTCGCTCCGTAGTACGCGGCCCCGCCCCGTAGGCCACACTGGACCCGTGCTGGGACTGGACGGGGCGAACGACGACGGAGCCGCCACCTTCGTGGGGCGGGGCGGTGAACTGGCCGCGCTGCGAACGGCCTTGGGCAACGCCCGGCTGACCACCCTGACCGGACCGGGCGGCGTGGGCAAGACCCGGCTGGTGCGGGAGCTGCTGGAGGGCGCGCCCGGACTCACCGGCCCCGACGGGCCGTTCCCCGACGGGATCCACTGGGCCGACCTCTCGCCGCTGCCCGACGACCGGCTGCTCGTCGACACCGTCGCCGACGCGCTCGACCTCGCCGACCACACTTCCCGCACCCTCGCCGAAGCCGTCCGCGAGTGGATCGGCGAGCGCCGGCTGCTCCTCGTACTGGACTGCTGCGAGCACCTGGTGCCCGCCGTACGCGCGCTCGTACGGGACCTGCTCGACGCCGCCCCGCACCTCGCCCTGCTCCTGACCAGCCGCCAGCCGCTCGGGTTCGCGGAGGAACGGGTCACCGAACTCGGGCCGCTGCCGCACCCCCGGGGCGGCGGCGAGGCGCTGGCGCTGTTCACCGCGCGGGCCGCCGACGCCCCGCCGAGACGACGGCCGCCGTGGTCCGACGGGTCGCTCGTCGCGGCACGGACCATCTGCGCCCGACTCGAAGGGGTCCCCCTCGCGCTGGAACTCGCCGCCGCGCAACTGGCGGACCACACCGTCGAGGAACTCGCCGACCGCCTCGCCCGCCGGATCGGGCCGCTGTCCACCACCCGCCCCGTCCAGCCGCTCCGCCACCGCGCCCTGCGGACCGCGATCGGGTGGAGCCACGAGTGGTGCGAACCGCGCGAACGGCTGCTGTGGCTGCGGCTGTCCGTCTTCGGCGGCGCCTTCGACGAGGCCGCCGCACGCGCCGTCTGCTCCGCCCCGCCGCTCACCGGGGCGGACGTACCGCCGCTGCTGGCCGCCCTCGCCGCCAAGTCCGTCGTACGCTCCGCCGGGGACGGGACGTACCGGATGCTGGACACCATCCGGGAGTACGGGGCCATGTGGCTGGCCGGACTGGGCGAGGCCGACGCGTTGCGGGACCGGCACGCGGCGTACTTCCTGCACCTGGTGCGCACCGCCGAACGGGACTGGCTCGGCCCGGGGCAGCGCGAGGGCTACCGGCGCGTCGCCGCGGCGCACGGGGACCTGTGCGCCGCCCTCGACCACTACCAGAGCACCGCCCCGGCCCGGGCGCTGGAGCTGGCCGGCCGGGTCGGCTTCTTCTGGGCCTGCCGCGGCCACCTGCACACCGCCCGGCGCTACCTGGAACGCGCGCTGGCCGCCACCCGGCCGGAGGAGGTCGACCGGGCGGGCCGGGGCCGCGCCCTGTGGGCCCTCGGCGTCACCCTGCTGCTCCAGGGCGAGAACGAACAGGCGCACGAGCTCGCGGTGGGCTGCGAGGCCCTGGCCGCGGAGGGCGGCCCGGGCAGCGGCTCCGCGGACGACCTGCGGCCGGCCCTGGACGCCGCGTACCTGCTGGGGCTGAGCCACCTGCTGGCCGGACGTCCGCTCGCCGCCCGGATCGTGGCCGACAACGTCCTCGAAGCCTTCCCCGCCTCGCCGTTCGCGTCCGGGCCACGCGTCCGCTGCCACCTCGTCCGGGTGTTCGCCCTGACCGGGACGGGTCTCTTCGACGACGCCCGCGCGGAGGCCGAGCTGCTGCGGTCCGGCTGCGCGGCGCGCGGCGAGTACTGGACCCGGGCCTACGCCGACTACCAACTGGCCCTGATCTGCCTGCTCGAAAGCCGCCCCGCCGAGTCCGCCGGGCACGCCCGCGCCATGCTGGAGAGCAAGCGCGAACTGGACGACAGCTTCGGCACCGCCCTCGGCCTCGACCTGCTCGCGGCCGCGCGGGCCGCCGACGGCGACGAGGAGGGCGCGGTCCGCGCGTACGGCACCGGACACGCCTACTGGCAGGCGGTCGGCCATCCCCAGCGCGGGACCCCGGAACTGGCGCCGGTCCGCGCCGAGCTGGAGCGCACGGCCCGCGGCGCGCTCGGCGACCAGGCGTACGAGGAAGCCTTCCGCGAGGGGGTCCGCCACGGCCACGCCGAGCGGGCCGCCGGGCCGCCGTACGAGGCACGGTGAGGGCGGGGCGGCGGCAGTCGCCCCGCCCCCGTGCGACCTCGGCCGCGGCGCGGGCCGGGGACGGGGACGCGTACCAGAGGCTCAGCCGTGCGTGAGCGAGGCCACCGCCTTGTCGAGGCGGGCCTGCCGCGCCCCGGCCGTGCGTGCTTGCAGCAGCGGCAGGATCAGCCGGTACCGCCCGGTCCGGTCGAGGGCGTCGAAGGCCCTCCTCGCCTCCGGGCGGGCGTCGAGCGCCGCCACGAGGTCGGGCGGTGCCGTCGCCGTCTGCTGCGACGCGTAGGCCGCCGCCCAGCGGCCGTCCCGCCGGGCCGCACGGACCTCGGCCAGCCCCGCTTCGCGCATCCGCCCGGCCGCCGTCAGCGCGGCGACCTTGTCGACGTTCACCTGGGACCACAGGCTCCCGGGCCGGCGCGGCACGTACTTCTGCAGGTAGTGCCGGTCGTCGAGGGAGCGCCGCTGTCCTGAGATCCAGCCGTGGCAGAGCCCGACGTCGACCAGCTCGTCGGAGGTCACCGACGCGACGCCCGACCCCTTCCTGGCCACCTTGACCCACACCCCCTCATGGCGGGTGTGGTGTCCGGCCAGCCACGCGTCGAACGCCGCGGCGTCCGTGAAGGCGATGATCTCCACACCGCCGAGCTCGTCCATGCGGTGCAGACTAACGCCCCGTTCCGTGCGGGGGCCGGCCCGGCTCCGCGCTCAGGCCGGTCTCCGTGTTCCGGCCGTCCGCGGGGGTGAAGCGCACGACCGGGAACAGCCTGCCGAGCGGCGCCGTCCCCAGGCCGGCCGAGCCTTCGGCGAGCACCGGCGCCGTGGTCCGGGCCCGCATAATGACGCCGTACAGCTGACGATCAAGATGCCGGGACCCCAGACGGACCGGCAGGAGCGGAGCCCCTGATGGACGTGCAGCACTTCGAGCGGATCACCGCGTTCATCGAAGCGCGGCTCACCCCGCTGTTCGCGGCGGAGACGGGCAGCGAGAACGGCTTCGGCATGGACGACACCTCCCGCGCGCTGCGCGCGCTGCGCAACGCCGTGCTGGAGGCCACGGTGACGAAGGGCCTCCTCGAGACCCGCGGAGCGGCCGAGCCGGCCGTGCGCCGCGTCATCGACCAGACCGTGGAGCTCCACTGGGACGTCCTGCGCGGGGTCGCCCGCCAGTGGGAGGACCACGCCGACTTCCGGCGGGAGTTCAAGCGCCACGCCTGGGAGCTCGACGCGGCCCCCGAGGCCACCGCCGCCCCGGCGCGCGCCTGACGCCTGCGCGGCGGCAGCGGGTGCGGGGACCGCGGCGGGGCGCGTCGGTGGTCTCCCTCAGGCGCGGCGGGCGGGCACGGCGACGGGCATCACGAGCGCGGTGAAGCTGCCCTGGTCCGCGGAGCGCACCAGGACGGGCAGCGCGGGCCCGGCGACCTCCAGCAGCACGTCCGGGCCGACGCTCGCCTCCAGGACGGGCGCGAGCACCCCGGGGTCGAAGCCGAGGCGTACGGGCTCGGCCTCCGCGCGCAGGGCGGGCAGCTCGTGGTCCGCCACGAGCAGCCGGTCCCTGCCCAGTTCGACGGCGACGGCCGGAGTATCACCGCCGGCCTCCAGGGCGCCGAGCAGCGCGGCCCGGTCCACGAGCACGCGGTGCCGGGGCGCGGGCAGCGCGGTGAGCACGTCGCGGTAGGCGGGGTACTCCCCGGCCGCGCCGGCCACCTCGCGGGAGCCGCCCGGGTGGCGTGCGGCCAGTGTGGCGCCGGCCGGTCCGGCGCTCAGGGTCACCTCGGCGGTCCGGGCGGCCCAGGCCCCGAGCCCGAGGAGGGCGTCGGCGTCGACGAGGACGCGGCCCGCCGGCCCGCCCGGCGCGGCCGCCCGGAGGGCGCGCACGGCGAGCCGGTACCGGTCGGTGGCCACGAAGCGGACCTCGTCCTGATCGAACTCCACGAGGACGCATCCCAGTTCAGGGTGTGCGGGATCGCGCCCGGCGGCCGGGGTGACCTGCCGGGCCGCGCTCGCCAGTTCGGCCCCGCCCACGGTGAACCCGGTGGTCCGCGGCCCGCCGGGCAGCCCGTCGAGCACTGCCGTGATCGCCGCGTCGGCGGCGCGTCCACGGGCGCGGGCGGCCACCCGGTGCCGCTCCAGCACCTCCCGGGCCCGGTCCGGGGGACCGTCCAGCACGGCGGCCACGTCCGCCAGCGCCAGCCCGGCTTCGCGGAGCCCGCGCAGCAGCCGGGCACGGGTCTCCTGGGCGGGGGAGTAGGAGCGGTAGCCGGTGGCGCCGTCCACGTGGGCGGGGGCCAGCACGCGGCAGTCGTCGTAGAAGCGCAGGGCGCTCGGAGCGAGTCCGACCCGCCGGGCGAACGCGCTGATGCTCATCAGATCGGGTGTGGCGTTGTCCATGCCGCTGATTGTCGACTTTCATCCCACTCGAAGGTCAACCCGGCGGCCGGCGGGGAGGCCGGCCCGGCCTCGGCCGGAAGCCGCCCCGGGGTCAGCCGGCGGTCGGCGGGGTGGCGGCCAGCACGGCGTCCAGGAGGCCCGGGAACCGCTGCTGGAGGTCCGCGCGGCGCAGCGAGACCGCCTTGTAGCGGCCGACCTTGTGCTCCTGGGTGACCCCGGACTCGCGCAGGACCCGCCAGTGGTGGGTGGCCGTGGCCTTGGTGACTTCCAGGGGCAGGCTGCCGCAGGTGCGCCCGTCGGGGGAGGCGGCGAGTTCGCGAACGATGCAGAGGCGTACGGGGTTGCCGAGGGCGGCGAGGACGTCCTCGACGAGGAGCTGTTCGCGGACGGGGTGGTACGTGGCCATGGGTCCGATGGTACGGCGCGCGGCGTGGGCCTTCGTCAACCTCTCCTCCTGCACGGCCTTCGAGCCGATGGGGCTGATCCCCGTCAACTCCAGCCTCCGTGCCGCCCTGACGTCCTTCACCAAGCTGTACGCCGACCAGTTCGCGGCCCGCGGCATCCGGATGAACAGCGTGATGCCCGGCTTCGTCGACAGCGGGCCCGAGGACCCCGCCTTCCTCGCCAGGATCCCGGCCGGCCGCTACGCCACGGTCCGGGAGACCGGCGGGCTCGTCCGTTTCCTCGTCTCGCGGGACGCCGCCTACATCAACGGCGAGTCCATCCGCATCGACGGCGGCGCCGCCCGCTCGCTCTAGCCGGTGACGTCCGTCCGGGCACACGGCTCGGCGGCTCCGCGGTCAGGTACCCGCGGGGGTGCGACGGTCCGCGCGGACCGGGAAGACGGCCGCGAACGAGAAGGCGATCATGAGGATCGCGGCTCCCGAGGAGAGGACGGACCAGCCGCCGGCTGCTCCGGCCGGTCGCCGCGCCGTGGCTGACGACGGCGACGAGCACGAGCCCGGGACCGGCCCACATCCAGGGCCGTCCCCCGGCCGACGGACCCGGGAGGCGGGCCAGGGAGGCTACCGGGACCGGCCCGCGAGGGCGTCCACGGCGGCCCGGAGCGGTGTCGTGCCGCCGGTCAGTTCCAGGACCAGGCCCGCGGTCGCCGGGGTGTCGATCAGCCGGGCGAGGACCGCCGCCACGTCGTCGCGGGGGACCTCGCCGCGGCCGGTGCTCGTCTCCAGGCGCACCAGTCCGGTTCCCGCCCCGTCGGTGAGGGCGCCCGGGCGCAGGATCGTCCAGTCGAGGCCGGAGCGGAACCGGAGGTCGTCGTCGGCCGCGCCCTTGGCCCGCAGGTACGCGTCGAAGACCTCGTCGCCCTCGTGCTCCACGTCCGCGCCCATGGCGGAGACGGTGAGGTAGCGGCGTACGCCGGCCCGCTCGGCCGCGTTCGCGAAGAGGACCGCGGCGCCGCGGTCCACGGTGTCCTTGCGTGCGGGGCCGCTGCCCGGGCCGGCGCCCGCGGCGAAGACGGCGGCGTCGGCGCCCCGCAGGACCGCCGCCACCGACCGGACCGGGGCGGATTCCAGGTCCAGTACGACGGGTTCGGCACCGGCCGCCCGTACGTCGTCGGCTTGTTCCTCCGACCGGATGATGCCCGTGACCTGGTCCCCGCGCGCGGCGAGGAGCCGTTCCAGCCTCAGGGCGATCCGTCCGTGTCCACCTGCGATGACAATGCGCATGACGCCGACCGTACGCGGGCGGCGGCCGGTTCGCCGCATCGGCGCCGTTCGGCGCGGGCCCCGGCCGCCGCCCGGCGC
>NZ_JBEOXU010000191.1:0-9170 GCF_040296725.1 Streptomyces sp. NPDC002044 | reverse complement strand
GCGGCGGCGGCGGGTGCGGGGTGGCCCATGTCGCGGACCTTGTCGGCGGCGGGCTTGTCGAAGGCGGCGGCGCCCCCGCGTGCCCCGGCCGGGGCCGCCCGGCCGGGGCCGCTGTGGGACGGCGGTCCGGGAAGACGCCGTCCCTGTTCCCCCGCCGGGTCAGACGGCCTGGCGGAAGCGGGTCGTGCGGTGGACGGGGTCGGTGTCGATGTGCGGGATGACGTGCTCGCCGATGAGCTTGATGGTGGTGAGCGTGTCCTCGGGCGAGACCCCGGTCGGCAGTCCGAAGGACAGCTGGTCGGCGCCGGCCTGCTCCCACCGCTTGCACTGGGCGCGCACCTCGGACGGGTCGCCGCAGATCATCAGTTCCTCGGCGATCAGCAGCTCGATGATCTCCGCGTTGTACTCGGGCAGCAGCTCGGGCCACTGCGGGATCGCCTCGGGCCGCGGGAAGGTGTCGTGGTAGCGGAAGACCAGCGACTGGAAGCGGTTCATGTGGGCGTTGACGGCGATCTCCACCGCCTTGTCGTGGGTCTCGGCGCAGATCGCGGTCGAGGTGACCATGACGTTGTCGTTGACGAAGGCGCCGATGGCCTTCGCCTCCTGGATGGCCGTCTTGTACTGCTCCAGCACCCACTCCATGTCGGAGACCTTCTGCACGCTGAAGCCCAGCACGCCCAGGCCCTTCTTCGCCGCCATCGCGTAGGAGGAGGGAGATCCGGCGGCGTACCACATGGCCGGGTGGGCCTTGCCGTACGGCTTGGGGAAGATCTTGCGCGGCGGCAGGGACCAGTGCTTGCCCTGGAACCCCTCGTACTCCTCCTGAAGGAACATCTTGGGGAACTCCGCGATGGTCTCCTCCCAGATCTCCTTGGTGCCGTTCATGTCCTCGATGCCCGGGAGGAAGCCGAGGATCTCGTGGCTGCCCGCACCGCGCCCGGTGCCGAACTCGAAACGGCCCTTGGAGAGGTGGTCGAGCATGGCGACCTTCTCCGCCACCTTCACCGGGTGGTTCACCGGGGCGAGGGGGTTGAAGATGCCGGAGCCGAGGTGGATGCGCTCGGTGGCGTGGGCCAGGTACCCGAGGAAGACCTCGTTCGCGGAGAGGTGCGAGTACTCCTCCAGGAAGTGGTGCTCGGAGGCCCAGGCGTACTTGAAGCCCGACTTGTCGGCCTGGATGACGTACTCGGTCTCCTCGATCAGCGCCTTGTGCTCTGCCTCGGGGTCGACCTTGGACCGTGACTCGGCCACGTATCCCTGCACGAAGAGCCCGAATTCCAAGGGGGTTCACCGTCCTTTAGTTTCTGACGTTTCGTCAGATTCGATGCCCCGACTGTTCCACCGCCAAGGCCGGAGCGTCAATACCTGACGCTCCATCAGATGTCTTGGCCGGGCCTCAGGCGATGCTGACGCCGGCCGTCCAGCCGCCGTCGATGACGAACGGCTGGCCGGTGATGTACGAGGAGTCCTCGGAGGTCAGGAAGAGGGCCAGCTTCGCGACCTCCTCCGGCCGCCCGACCCGCCCCATCGGCACGACCCGCCGGTACAGCCCGGCCATCGCCTCCCGGGCCTCGTCGGTGATCCCGGCCGGGTCCAGCAGCCCCGGATTGGCCATCGGGGTGTCCACCGCGCCCGGGCACATCGCGTTGACCCGGATCCCCTTGCCCGCCAGCTCCATCGCGGCGACGCGCGTGAGCCCGAGGACCGCCGCCTTGGTCGCCGCGTAGGCGCCCACGTACGCCATGCCCGTCAGCCCGGTGTACGAGGAGGTGTTGACGATGGTGCCGCCGCCGGCCGCCTCGATCTCCGGGGCAACCGTCTTGATGCCGAGGAAGGCACCCACCTGGTTGACCTCGACCACCTGGCGGAACTCCTCCAGCGGGGTCCCGGTCAGCTCGTTGAAGCGCAGGATGCCCGCGTTGTTGACCAGCCCGTCGACCGGGCCGAAGGTCTCCTTGGCGGCGGCGACCGCGGCCGCCCAGTCCTCCTCCCGGCTCACGTCCATCCGGACGTACCGGGCCCGGTCCTCGCCGATCTCCTTGGCCACGGCCGCGCCCTGGTCGTCCAGTACGTCGCCGAGCAGCACCCTGGCGCCCTCGGCCGCGAACAGGCGGGCCTCCTGCTCGCCCTGACCGCGCGCCGCACCGGTGATGATGACGACGCGCCCGTCCAGCTTGCCCATGCCGGTGTCTCCTAGTCGTTGAGGTGCGGCGCGACATCGGCGCCGAACGCGGCGATCTGGTCCGTCAGTTCGGCCCGGTCGCGGCTGCGGAAGCGGACCTGGATCTGGTCCACGCCCAGCGCCTTGTACTCCCGCAGCGACTCCGCGAGCGCCTCCGCCTTGCCGGCCAGGGTCCGGCGACCGGTCTCCCAGCCGGGTTCGCCGACGTACAGCGCCTCGGTGATCGCGCCGATCTCGATCGGCTCCCCGATCCCCGCCGCATCGCGCAGCTCCCGGATACGGGCGATCTGCGGGGGCAGCGCGTGGCGCGGGTCGCCCTGCGGGAGCCAGCCGTCGCCGCGCACGGCGGCCCGGCGCACGGCGGGGCCCGAGGAACCGCCGACCCAGACGGGGATCCGCCGCTGCACCGGGCGGGGCAGCTGGCCGAGGTCCTTGAAGGAGAACAGCTCGCCCTCGAACTCGGGGAACTCCTCCGGCCCCAGCGCCACCCGCAGCGCGTCCAGGGTCTCGTCGAGGACGGCGCCGCGCCGCGCGAAGTCCACGCCGAGGATCTCGAACTCCTCCTGGACGTGCCCGGCACCCACCCCGAGGATCAGCCGGCCGCCGGAGAGGTGGTCGAGCGTGGCGTACTGCTTGGCGCTGATCAGGGGATGGCGCAGGCCGAGGATCGCGACGTGGCTGAGCAGGCGCACGTGCTCGGTGATCCCGGCGAGGAAGGAGAGGGTGGCGACCGGGTCGTACCAGACGGTGCTCATGGGCCCCGCGAGCCGCCGCGGGATGGCCACGTGGTCGCAGGTGGCCACGTACCCGAAGCCGGCCCGGTCGGCGGCGCGGGCCACCTCGGCGAGGTCGGCGGCGGTGGCCGACGCCTCCCAGGGCTCGGCGTAGATGGTGCTCTGCGACTGGATCGGGAGCTGCATCCCGTAGACCAGCCGACCTTCCGGAAACACGCGCGCCATGCCGGACCCGCCTCGCCTTCGTCTGCCGATTCGCGCACCCGTCCGTGCTGTCGGTGCGGGGCCATCGTCGTAGCTGACGGTCCGTCAGGCAAGAGGCGGGGCGGCAGGGGATGGGGCCGGGCAGCCCGGCGGGGGCAGTCCGGCGCGGGCGGCCGACCGAATAGCAGGACTTTTATTACGGTTGCTCCATGACCGGCCAGCCAACGCCGGGCGAAGGCCCGACCCGCCCCGTGTCCGTCTCCCTGCACGAGGGAACCATCGCGGCGCTCAAGGCGCGCACCGGCAGGGTGAGCCAGGCCCGGTTCGACTTCGCGGTCTCCCGCGTGAACGTCGTCGCACCGACCGAGGCCATCGCACGGCGCGCCGGCAGGCTCCTCGCCGATGCGGGGCCGCACGGGCACAAGTACGCCCTGGACGCCCTCGTGGCAACGACCGCCCTGGACCTGCCCGGCCCCGCGACCGTCCTGACCTCGGAACCGGAGGACCTGTCCGTGCTCTGCGGCGACCGCGTGCGCGTCGTCAGGATCTGACGCGGGCAGGGGAGGGGGCGGCCGGGTACGGGGGGCCGGGTACGGGGCTGGACCTCGGGTGGGGGCGCGGCTGAGGGCCGCCGGCCGCCCGGTCAGAACCCTGCGGGGCCCATCGCGATGAACGGCTTCGCCGCCGGGTCGAGGGTCTCCAGGACCTTCTTCATGGCGTCCTTGGGGATGCCGACGCAGCCCTGCGAGGGACCGTCGTGGTCCACGTGGAGCCAGATGTTGCCGCCCTTCTCCTCGCCCTCCGGCTTGGCCGGGTCCAGCGGCGAGTTGCCCGGCTCGCGGTTGAAGTCGATCGCGACCACGTAGTCGAAGGAGCCGGCCAGGGACTCGCCGTTCACCCCGCGGCCCGACGCGACGAAGGAGGGATCCTTGTCGTACGGGAGGCGGGTGCCGGCCGGGGCCGCCAGCAGGCCGCCCGCGTCGGTGAGCGCGAAAACGCCCTGCGGGGACGTCAGATCCCCGTACGCGCGGTCCGTGGACCAGCCCTTGGCGCCGTTGCGGGCCGGCCAGCTCTCGGCACGGACCCAGTCGGCGCCGGCCGCCGGACGGGTGTACAGGGCGGCCGTGGACTCCGAGGAGTCGCGGGCCTTGCCGGTGACCAGGATGAGCTGGCGGGACTCGGCCGGGATGCGCTTGCGGGTCTCCTCGCTGATGCCGGACAGGCCCTGGAGAAGGTCCCGCTGGGCGTCGCGCGCGGCGCGGACGGCGGTCTGCGGGCGGGCGTCCGAACGTGCGGTGGCCGCCGCGGCCGCCCTGTCCGGGCCCTGGGCGAGGTAGACCCAGCAAGCCCCGGAGGCCACCAGACCGAGGGTGGCGGCCAGCACCACCCGGCGGGAGACGCGGGACGTACGGGGTCGGCGGGAGCGGGCCCGGGCGTGCTTGCTCATTGAACCGACCGTACAGCAGCCGGTCTTCAGCGGCGCTGAACCGCCGCCCCCCGCGGCACGCGGAACCCGGGGAAGCGGACCCGGACCGTCAGCCCGCCCTCGGGCTCCGGGTTGGCCCGCGCCACCAGTTCGGCCCCGTGCGCCCGCGCCACCGAGGCGACGATGGACAGCCCCAGACCGGCCCCCTCACCTGCGGCGTGCCGCCGCTCGGCGCTCCGCCGGAACGGCTCCAGGAGCCGCGGCACGTCCGCCGGATCCACCACCGGCCCCGTGTTCGACACCGTCAGTTCCCCGTCCGCGGACACCTCCAGGACGATCCGGCCGTCCGGGCGGTTGTGACGCACCGCATTGCCGAGGAGGTTGCGCACCAGGTGCCCCAGCAGGGCCCGGTCCCCCCGTACGGTCAGCGGCGCCAGGGCCCGTACGACGGTCAGGCCATCCCGCGGGCAGGCCGCCAGCTCGGCCGCGGCCAGCTCCGCCAAGTCCACCGGGCCGGTGGACTCCAGCCCCTCTTCCGACACCGCGAGGAGCAGCAGCGACTCGACGAGGTGCTCGCTGGAGTCCGCGACGCCGATGAGCCGCTCCCGGATGCGGGCTACCCTCGTAGGCGACGGGTCCCCGGCCAGCCCGATCTCGGCCGCCGCCCGCTGCACCGCCAGCGGGGTGCGCAGTTCGTGCGCGGCGTTCGCCGCGAACCGCCGCTGGGCGGAGACCAGGTGCTCCATCCGGCCCAGCATCGCGTCGAAGGTGTCGGCGAGTTCCTTGAGTTCGCCGGGCGGCGCGTCGAGGGCGATCCGCTCGTCGAGGTTCTCGCCGGAGAGCCGGCGCGCGGTCCCGGTGATCACCCCGACCGGGCGCAGCACCCGCCCGGCCATCCACCAGGCGAGCCAGATCGACAGCACCGCGAAGACGGCGAGGGCGAGGAGCGAGTACACCAGCAGCCGGTGCTGCGTGGCCTCGGTGACGGCGTCCGACACGTCGCGCGTGAAGGCGTAGCTCTTCAGCTGGTCGGCGGTGGGGGCCGCGCCCGGGGGGAGCCGCTGCGCCGGTACCCAAGGGCGCTCCGGCTCCGCCGGGACGCCCTTGGTGAGGTCCAGGTAGGCGGGGCTCGCCGTGCGGACGACGCCGGTGACGCTGGAGTACAGGCCCTGGCCGACCAGGACGTAGACCAGCGCCACCAGACCGCCGCCCGCGAGGAGCAGCAGCGCCCCGTACAGGGCGGTGAGGCGGCCGCGCTCGGTGCGCGGCAGGAGGTGCGGCGGGCGCCTCACCGGGGGATCCGGTAGCCCGCGCCGGACACCGTCTCGATCAGCGGCGGCTCGCCCAGCTTGGCGCGGAGCTTGCTGAGGGTGACCCGGACGGCGTTGGTGGAGTAGCTCGTGCCGTCCTCCCACACCTGCTCGATGAGGTCGTCGTTTCCGACGACGGCGCCGTCGGCACGCAGCAGCGCCTCCAGTACGGCGAACTCCTTCCGGGACAGCGCGAGCCGCCGCCCGTCCCGGGTCGCGTCGCGGCGGGCGGTGTCGACGGCGACGCCGGCCCGCTCCAGTACGGGCGGCAGGGCGGGGTGGGCACGCCGCCCGAGGGCCAGGACGCGGGCGAGCAGCTCGTCGTAGGCGAAGGGCTTGGTGAGGTAGTCGTCGGCGCCCAGACCCAAACCCTCGACGCGCTCCCGCACGGTCCCGGAGGCGGTCAGCATCAGGACGCGGGTCGGCAGCCGCTGCCGCACGACCTGGCGGCAGACCTCGTCGCCGTGGAGTCCGGGCAGGTCCCGGTCCAGGACGAGGACGTCGTACTCGCCCAGGCGCAGCCGTCGCAGGGCCTCCAGGCCGTCGGCCGCCTCGTCGACGGCGAGCGCGTCGCGGCGCAGCCCCTCGGCGATCATCTCCCGGAGGAATTCCTCGTCCTCCACCACCAGTACGCGCATGCCGTCCTCTTTACCCGAGATCGGCATTTCGCCGTTGTAAGCAGGGTGCGAGAGGGAAGCGAAACCCCCTTCCCGCGCAGGCTCGGGCCCATGAAGCGATCCCTGATCATGACCACGGCCGCGGCCGTCACCGGGCTGGCCCTCGCCGTCACCGGATGCGCGAACGGGAACTCCGACGGGAAGTCCGACGGGAAGAAGGACGCGGGGGGCTCCGGCCAGGACTCCTCGTCCGGATCCGGCTCCTCGTCCGCCTCCGGGTCCGGTGCGGACGCCGACCGCGCGGTGAAGATGCGCCAGTGCCTGCGCGAGCACGGCATCGACGCCCCCGACCCGGAGCCGGGTCAGGACCCCCGCGGCATGACGCTGGGCGGCGGCGCGGATCCGCAGAAGATGGAGGAGGCCATGAAGGGCTGCGGGATGGGCGGCCCCGGGTCCGGCAAGGAGCCCACACAGGAGGAGAAGGACAAGGAGCTGGAGTGGGTGCGCTGCATGCGCGAGAACGGCATCCAGCTCAAGGACCCCGAGTACAACGGCGGCATGAAGTCCGCGATCGAGATACCCGCGGGCCAGGAGAAGACGTTCGAGGACGCCCAGAAGAAGTGTGAGGCGGCCCGCTCGTGAAGCGGGGCGGGAAGTGGCTCCTGGCCTCGCTGGCCGTGGTGCTCGCGGCCTCCGGCGGCGGGTACGCGGTCATGGCCCAGCCCCGCCAGGACGGCGGCGGCGAGCACCGTGACGCCGGACTGCCGCCGGCCACGGCGCCGGTGACGCGCGGGAACCTCGGCGCGGCCGTGCAGGCGGAGGGCACCCTCGGCTACGCGCGGGAGCGCAGGCTGAACGCCGCCGGGCCGGGCGTCGTGACGTGGATCGCCGACGAGGGCGCGGCGGTCGAGCGCGACGGGAAGCTGTACGAGGTCGACGGCCGGCCGGTGCGGCTCCTGTACGGGTCCACGCCGATGTACCGGCCGCTGAAGGCCGGGGACAAGGGCGAGGACGTCAAGCAGCTCAAGCGCAACCTCCAGGCCCTCGGCTACGGCACCGGCCTCGACGCGACGGATCCCGCCTTCACGGACGGCACGGTGACGGCCGTCAAGCGGTGGCAGAAGGCCCACAAGGCGAAGGAGACCGGCGAGGTCGCCAAGGAGGACGTCGCGTTCGCGTCCGGGCCGCAGCGGATCCGCAAGCGGGACGCGGCGGTCGGCGACGAGGCCGCGCCGGGCAAACCGGTGCTCACGGTGACCGGGACCGATCGGGTCGTGCGGTTCCGGATGGAGGCCGGGAAGGCGGGCGCTGCGAAGACCGGCGAGAAGGTCACCGTACGGCTGCCGGGCGGTGCCACGGCGACCGGGAAGGTCGAGTCGGTGGGCAGCACGGCCGCCGGCGACGACGGCTCGGGGGGCGCGGGCGGCGGCTCCGGCGGGGGCGGGGGCGGGGGCGGAGGAGCGGGCGGCGGCAAGAAGGCGGAGGTCGAGGTGGTCGTGGCCTTCGACGATCCCTCCGCCGTCACCGCCCCCGACCAGTCCTCCGTGTCGGTCGGCCTGACCGGCGAGACCCGCGAGGGCGTCCTCTCGGTACCGGTCGCGGCGCTGCTCGCGCTCGCGGGCGGCGGCTTCGGCGTCCAGGTCGTCGAGGACGGCCGGGTGCGGGAGATCGGCGTGGAGCTGGGCCTGTTCGGCAACGGCCGGGTCGAGGTGACCGGCGACGCCCTCAAGGAGGGCATGCGGGTGGGGGTGCCGAAGCTGTGACGGCCATGACGACACGCCCCGCCGGGCCGGTGGGCCCCGCCGGACCGGTGGACGCCGCCCGGCCGGTGGTCGAACTGGCCGGGGTGACCAAGGAGTACCCGGGCGGGGTCACGGCCCTGCGCGGGATCGACCTGAGCGTCGCGCGCGGCGAACTGCTCGCCATCGTCGGGCCGTCCGGGTCCGGGAAGTCCACCCTGCTGCACATCGTCGGCACCCTGGACCGCCCGACCGCCGGCCGGGTCGCCATCGCCGGGTACGACATCGCGGCGCTGTCCGACCGCGCGCTGTCGGCCCTGCGCTCGCGCCACGTCGGCTTCGTCTTCCAGTCCTTCCACCTCGTACCGGGCATCAGCGCGCGGGCGAACGTCGCCGAGGGGCTGCTGTACAGCGGGCTCTCGCGGGCGGAGCGCGGGCGCCGGGCGGCGCGGGCCCTGGAGCGGGTCGGCCTCGGCGACCGGATGGAGCACCGGCCGCACGAGCTGTCCGGCGGGCAGAAGCAACGGGTGGCCATCGCGCGGGCGGTGGCGGGCGCCCCGGACCTGCTGCTCGCCGACGAACCGACCGGCGCGCTCGACACGGCGTCCGGGGAGTCGGTGATGGACCTGCTGCGGGAGCTGAACCGGGACGGGGCCACCATCGCCGTCATCACCCACGACCAGGAGATCGCGGCGAGCCTGCCGCGGCAGGTGCGCATCCGGGACGGGGAGATCGTGGCGGACGTCCGGAACCCGGGGGCGGCGGACACGGTGGCCCTGGCCGCGGTGTCCCCGGCGGCGGGCCCCCCGCGCACGGCCGGAGCGGGCCCGGCCGGGCCGGGTGCGGCATGACGGCCCGCGCGAACGGCCGGGACGGCCGGGACGGCCGGGACGGCCGGGACGGCCGGGACGGCCGGGACGGCCGGGACGGCCGGGACGGCCGGGACGGCCGGGACGGC
>NZ_JBEOXU010000190.1:0-9246 GCF_040296725.1 Streptomyces sp. NPDC002044 | reverse complement strand
ATGCAACCCACTGGAGGTGCCTGCGTCAAGTGACGCCGGTCGCGTCAACGCCGCGGGGTGGGGGGGGCGGGGTGCCCCCCCCCCCCCCCCCCGACCTGGTGTGTCGCTTGCGGTGGAGCCGGGGCGTCGACCGGCCCGGAATCAGCTCAGGGTCGCGGAGATGAGGACGTAGCCGAACTCCGGAGTGCTGGTGAACTCGCGCGTCGCCTCGATCATCGCGTCGACCTCGGCCGAGTTCCCGTTCTCCACCAGCTGGTCCCGCACGGACTCCCAGGCGTCGGCGAGAAGGGTTCCCGTGCGGGCGACGTTGTCGCTGATGTCCCGGACGTCAAGATCCTTGAAGCCGTGCGAGGACAGTTGGGCGGTGTAGTCGTCCAAGGAGCTGAACGAGTGCACGCCGAACGTCTCGCAGATCCGGTCGACGGCCCGCATCCCGGCATCGCTGATCGGCGTTCGCAGCACGAAGTCAGCGATCGCCAGCCGGCTGTTCGGGCGCAGCACACGCGCTGTCTCCGCCAGCACCTGGGCGCGGTCCGGGACGTGGAACAGCGACTCCAGAGCCCAGGCGGCGTCGAACGAGTCGTCCGGGAACGGCATGCGCATCGCGTCCGCGTACTCGAACGCGGCCCGGTCCGAGAGGCCGGCCTCGGCCGCGCCGGTCCGGGCCTGGTCCACCTGGGACTCGCTGATCGTGATGCCGACCAGCCGCACCGGGTGGGCCTGGAGCAGGCGGGCCGCCGGCTTGCCGATCCCGCACCCGATGTCGAGCACCTTCTGTCCGGGCTGGGGCGCCAGGAGTTCGATCATCAGGTCCGTGAGACGGTCCGTCGCCACTTCCGGAGGCGCGTCGTCGTTGTCGTCGTGCCAGTACCCATTGTGCAGGTTGCCGCCCCAGCGGTCCCGAATCTTCCCTGCCACGCGAACTGTTCCGCTGCCGTTGTAGAAATTCGCGACGTCGTTGTTCATGTCGGATGAGCCGACCGTCATGCCGCCACTTCCTTACGAGAATGGAGATCGCTGCGGACCGGGTAGAATTCAACCAATCCCGTGGACCGACCAAAAGTGGACCTTCGTACACGCGGCCTCGCGCGTGCGGGGAGTCTGATTCAACCGTCCGGACAAATCCGGTGGACCTGAATCCGGGACGTCCGCGCCCGCTCAATCCGTCAGGCGACTCGACAGCGCGCTCTGATCTTCCGCCGTCCAGCCGTGTGAGGCGAGCCAAGGGTGGATGCCGCCGAACCGGCTGTCGAGCGTGGTGAGCAGATCGCGTATGTAGGCCGGGCGCGGCAGGAGGCTCGAGAACGGCCGCGCACGGATGTCGGCGGCGTACAAGGGGTTACCGCCCAGCCGCTTCGCGATCTCGGCCATCTGCTCACCGGACCTCACGTAGTCCACCGCGATGGCCTCCCTGCTCACCCCGATCGCGTCGAGAGCCAGCGCGCACACCACCCCCGTCCGGTCCTTGCCCATGGCGCAGTGCACCATCGTGGCTCCCGTACCGCGCGCGATGATCCGGAGCGCCGCCACCACGGAGTCCGGCCGTTCGGTGCAGTAGCGGAGATAGTGCCCGGTCGAACCCGCCGGCTTGGGCTGTCCGTCCGCGGGCTTGCCGTGCCAGGGCATCGCCCGGCCGGTGTCCACCCGGTCAGAGTCCGGTGGGGAGGCGGCGAGCAGCGACAGGTTGTGGATCGTGACGCCGGGAACCCGGGTCAGCGGTCCGGGACCTTCGCGGTGGACCTCGGCGCCGCTGCGCAGATCGATGACCTCGCGGACGCCGAGCGTCCGCGTGAGGAGTTCGACGTCCGACGGGGTGAGGTCCTGAAGGCCGCCCGAACGGATGACCCGGCCGAACCGGGTGACCACGTCCGCCGTGGCGGGCAGTCCGCCCAGATCACGGACGTTCAACGCGCCCGCCAGCTCGATCCTGTGAAGGCCGGAGCTCATCGCGGGACCTCCGGACCGGCGTCCGGGGGAGGCGGGCACAGGGCCGTGGCCGGGAGGTACGGGCCGGTACGGTCCGGACTCCGTCCGTCTGGTGATAAGCGGCAATGCGAGATGCCGCGGTCGATGTATCCGTTTACTGGTCCGGATGAGGAGGTGTGCATCGCGAACACGGTGATCCTTTCTCGATAACGCCCCGCTTGAGGCCATTGGTTCGGATCTCGACGGTTCCTTGGAGGGACGGGCGTGCTGAATGCCGCCGTGGTGACGTCACCGATCACTCCGGAATCGGACGGTGAATCCGATTTCAGAGCAGAGCGGCGGCCAGTGAATCGACGAGTGCGTCGACCCGCGGAGCGGTGCGCAGGGCCCAGGCCGACTCGGCGACCCTCTCCGCCTTCTCACGGCTGGTGCTGATCGTCGAGTTGAGCATGAACTTGGCCGTCAGCTCGTCGCGTGAGAGGGGGTTGTCGGGCCCCCCTCGGTTGGTGAGGGCCTCCACGGTGCGGCGGGTGCCGTCGGCCAGTTCGGCGGTCAGTACCGCGGGGAACCGCAGCGGGAAGAGGGCGCTGCACCGCGGATCCGCCACCACTCGGCACTTCGCGGCCAGTGCGAGACGCGCGGGATCGGCCGCCGCCTTGTCGGTGAAGTCCTCGTGGAAGACGCCGAGCCCACCGCCACCCAGCAGTGCCGAGGCCACGGTGAACGGTCCGCTGAAGGCGCTGTGGTAACCCGACTCCGGACGGACCTTCTCCTCGTACGGCTCGCCGATCGTGTGCACCACCGGGGCGGGCACACCGAGTGTCAGCGCCACGATCCTCCGCGGGTCCACTCCCTCCGCCCGGAGGCGCAGGGCCGCGTCGATGCCCGCATGGGTGAAGTGGTTGCAGGGATAGGGTTTGAAGAACACCCCCGGTGTCTCCCAGTGGTCGCCCAGACCCTCGGTGAGCCGGCTCACGTCTGCCCGGTCGCCGCAGAACGCCCGCAGGAAGCCGAACCGGCCCTCCAGTACGGTCGGCGGGCCGGTCAGTCCGTGCCGCGCGAGATCAGCCGCGACGACACCCGAGTGCGCGGCCCAGCCGCAATGGACCCGCTTGACGGTGCCGCCGGTGCGGTTCGCCTCGATCACACCGGAACCCATGCTGCAAGCGATGCCGATCGCCGAGGTCAGTCCCTCCTCGTCGAGTCCGCGCAGCATGCCCGCCGCCACGGCCGCGCCGACGGCACCGCAGATCGAGGTGGCATGCTGGCCCCGGTCGAAGAAGACCGAGTTCCCGGCCACCGGGTCGTACCCGGCCAAGCCCAGTCGGCAGGTCACTTCGACGCCCACGATCGCCGCGTCGAGCAGCGCGGAGCCACGGGCCCCTACCTCCTCGGCCACCGCGAGGGCGGCCGGGATCACCGCGGCCGACGGATGGAGCACCGACGGCAGGTGCGTGTCGTCGAAGTCGAGGCTGTGGGCCAGAGTGCCGTTCACCAGGGCGGCCGACGGCGCGGGCACCCGGGCCCGCATGCCGATGGCGGTGGAGTGCGCAGCGCCTCCCCATGCCCTGACCACCGTGGAGACGATGCGCGCGGGCTCCTCGCCCAGCGCGGCAAGGCTGTTGCCGATCAGGTCGACCACCCGGCCGGCCATGTCGGTCCGCAACTCGTCGGGCAGACCGGTGCGGGCCGCCTTGGCGGCCAGGGCCGCCAGTTGTTGGGCAGGCGTTCGGGTCACAGGTCCGCCCCTCTCTTCTCGAGCGCGTCGGCCAGGGTGACCAGCCAGCGCGCGTTCGCGATCAGCGCGGGGTCGACGAAACGTCCCAGCTCGTCCAGCCAGGCCGCCTCGTCGTGAACCCGCTGCTGCTCCAGCCACGCTCGGGCGTCGCGGACTTCCGCCGCGGCCGGGGTGAACAGGCGGTTCACCACGTCCACTTGACGGGGATGAATCACCGACCGGCCGAAGAAGCCGTGCCCCCTGCCCGCCGCGGTGTCACCGGCCAACCCGTCGAGGTCCGCCACGTCGGTCCACACGGCCAGCGGTGGACTGGGCAGCCCCGCCGCCCTGCTCGCGTTGACCAGGCGCTGGCGCGCCCAGCTCAGGGCCGAGCGGTCGCGCAGCCGCAGATCGGCCATCAGGTCGGCCTCACCGAGCGAGAGCGCGGCGACCAGCGGATGCGCGGTGGCGAGGCGGAACGCGTTCTCCACGCCGAGCGCGGACTCGACGATCGGCTGTACGGGCAGTCGTACCCGCTCCGCGACCGCGCGGACCGCGTCCGGCTCCTCCGCCTTCGGCAGCCGCAGCCCCGCGGCCGCCGTGCCCGCGAGGGCGTCGAGATCGGCGTCACCCCACGGGGAGTCAACCGAGTTGACCCGAACCCAGAGCGGTTTCGCATGCGGGCCCGCCACCGCGGCCACGGCGTTGTGCCGAGCGGCCTCCTTGGCGTGGCCGGGCACGGCGTCCTCCAGGTCGAGGACGACCGCGTCCGCCCGTCCGGCCATGGCCTTCGCCAGCAACTCGGTCCGGTGCGCCGGGACGTAGAGCCATGAGCGCGTGATGTCGATCACCGCGTACCTCTCGAGGCAGTAGCGTGTGGCACGTGCTTGATCTCCCTGTTCGTCATTTTCCCGGCCAGGACGGTGCGCGGCTCGCTTACCGCGAGGTGGGTGAGGGACGGCCCCTGGTACTGCTGCACGGGTTCTTCTCGTTCGCCGCCCACCACTGGGTCCGCCCCGGTCACGCTGCCGCGCTCGCCGCTCACGGCCACCGGGTGATCATGCCGGACCTGCGGGGACACGGAGACAGCGCCAAACCGCACGACCCCGGCAGCTACCCGCGTGACGTACTGGCCGACGACGCCGTCGCGCTCGTCCGGCACCTCGGGCTCGGCGACTACGACCTCGCGGGATACTCGCTGGGCGGCCGGACCGTGGTACGCATGCTGACCCGCGGCGCCACGCCCGGGCGAGCCGTCGTGGCGGGCCAGGGCATGGAGCAGATCAACGCCGAGCGCGTCGGCAGCGTCGGCGTGCTGGTCCGGCGCGTGTGCGCCGGCCTGGGCACCTTCGAACCCGGCACCGCCGAATGGAAGGCCGAACAGTGGCTGAGGTCCACCGGCGGTGACCCGGTCGCACTTGTGCGGGTGCTGGACACGCTCGTCGCCACTCCGGCCCACGCGGTGAGGCGGATTCAGGTACCGACGCTCGTGGTGGCGGGCGCCGACGACGACAGGGTCAGGTCCACCGAGGCGCTCGCCGACGCGCTGCCCGCGGGCAGCCACGCGGTCGTTCCGGGGGACCACTCGACCGCGATCGCCGCGCCGGAGATGGGCGCGGCCATCGCGGCCTTCCTCCACGGTCAGTAGCGGCGTTCGCCGTCACCGCTGATCGGCGACCACCACTGGCTGTAGTTCGTCCCACCGTCGCCGAAGATGCCGCCGTACCCCTCGACGACCTTGCCGTTCTCCCACTTGAGCATCTGCACACCGGAGATGTCGAGCACGTCGAACGGCGAGGTGCTGCCCTCCGGCGCGCCGGCGCGGACCGCGTGGATCTTGTTGGCGTCTATGGAGTACCCGTCCTCGTTGTTGATCAGCAGCGTGACGGGCTGCATGGCCCACGATCCACCGGATGCCTCCAGCATGGCCCGCACATACGCCATGAAGTCGTCGATGCCGATGCGCCAGCCCGCGTGCGCGTGGTTGCCGGGTGCCAGGAAACGCAGCTCCTCCGACCAGTACAGCGCGGTCTTCTCGCGGTCACCGGAGCTCACCGCCTGGTACGCGGCGCCGACCAGTTCGGGGGTGATCTCAACCATGTCAGTTCTCCTCTTCGTTGCGCCGGGTGTCCCGGTCGTCATCGGTGCCTTCAAGAGTGGTGAGCCATTCGTCGACCAGGGCGGCCGTGGAGTCCGCGTGCTCCTCCATGATCGTGAAATGGTCACCGGGGGCGGAGCCGGTCGCGTGGAAGAGCGACCAGCCAGGCCCCCATGCGTCGTCGGCCAACGGGGCGCCGTCCACGTCCGGGAGGGCGTCCGCCGCGCGGACGAACAGGGTGGGGGTGGTGACCGGGAGCGGCTCCCAAGCACCGAACGCCTCGAAATAGCCGCCCATCGCGGTCAGCGACACATGGTCCATCGACACGAACTGCTCGCGCCGCGAGAACAGTCCGCCGGTGAAAGCCTGCTGCAGCCGCGGGTTCATTTCGCGCGGCAGGTACGTGTCCACGAGCACCACCGCGGCGGCGGGGTGGCCCGCCTTCTCCAGACGCTCGCCGACGGCGTGGGCGATCCAGCCGCCGGAAGAGTAACCGAGGAGGGCGAACGGGCCGCCCCCCGCCTGTTCGAGAACAGCTTGTGCCTGCATCTCTATCAGTACGGCCACATCGGCGGGAAGGGCTTCTCCAGCGACGAAGCCCGGTTCCGGCAGGACCACCGTGCCCCGAACCCCGCGCAGCGCGGCGCCGAAACGTGCGTACTGGTGCGCTCCTGACATGGCGACCACGGCGGGGAAGCAGATCAGGGTGGTGCGCGGGCCGCGCGCCAACGGCACCGGGTGGGGACGCTGCAGAAGGCCCTCGGCGGTGTCGAAGACGGGACGGAAACGCGCGGCGAGGCGGACCAGCTCCATGCCCTCATCGATCCGGTCCGCCGCGCACGCCTGGCGGAACAGAGCGCCGAGGGTGTCCAACGCCTCAGGATCAGCTGCGCCACCGTTCCCCGTTCCGGCTACGGCGAGTTCGTTGAGCAGGAAGGCCGTCAGCGCGGGCGGGGTCGGGTAGTCGAAGACGAGCGTCGTCGACAACCGCAACCCTGTCAACCGCTCCATCCGATTGCGCAGGTCCACCGCGGTGAGCGAGTCGAAACCCAGCTCGGTGAACGACAGGTCCTCCTCCACCGACGCGTACCCGAGCACCGCGGCCACCTCGCCACGGATCAACTCGGCCAGCGCCCGCTCCCGTTCCTCGCCGGTCAGCTCGGTCAGCCGCGAACGCAGATCCCCACTGTCGGCTCGCGACGCACGACGGGCCCGCCTCGGCCGTACCAGCCTGTCCCAGATGGGCGGGAGATCGCCTGCGGCACGCAACGCCGCCGTGTCCAGGCGCAGCGGTACGAGCACCTGCTCCGCCCTGCGCAGCGCGGCGTCGAACAGTGCCAGCCCCTCTTCCGTGGGGAAGGGAACGACACCGCCGCGTTCCAGCCGGCGGCGGTCCGCGACCATGCCGTCGTCCCAGGGGCCCCAAGCCAGGGACAGACCCGGAAGACCCGCTGAAGCGCGGTGGACGGCGAGCGCGTCGAGGAAGGCGTTGCCCGCGGCGTAGTTGGCCTGCCCCGCCGCACCGAGGGTGCCCGCCACGGAGGAGAACAGCACGAAGGCGTGCAGATCGTGATCCTGTGTCAGTTCATGCAGGTTCCAGGCCGCATCGACCTTGGACCGCAGCACGCCGGTGAGCCGCTCCGGAGTGAGCGACGCCAGCACACCGTCATCGAGGACACCCGCGACATGCACGACGGCGCCGAGCCGTCGCCCGGCCAGCACGGCGGCGAGCGCCTCCCGGTCGGCCACGTCGCAGGCTTCGGTGACCACCTGGGCCCCCGCCCCGGTCAGCTCTTCGTGGAGCGCGGCCATCCCGGGAGCGGTCTTGCCGCGGCGGCTGAGCAAGAGCAGGTCCCGCACGCCGTGCGTCGCCACGAGATGGCGGGCAACCGCCCGGCCGAGCGCCCCTGAAGCCCCGGTGACCAGCACCGTTCCGTTGGCGAAAGGCGCCGTCTCGGCTCCCGCCGGTCCCGTGACCGGCGCGAGACGGGGTACTTCGACGAGGCCCTCCCGGACCGCCGCCTGCGGCTCGCCCGAGGCCAGCACCTCAGCCAGGGACCGCGCTTCGACGTTCGGACCGCAGGAGTCGACGAGCGTGATGCGGCCGGGGTACTCCGCCTGCGCCGCACGGACGAGGCCCCAGACCGGCGCCGCGCCGATGCCGGTCACCGCAGCGCCGGTCGCGCCCCACGTCGTCAGCACGAGGTGACTGGTCGTGAACCGTTCATCCGCCAGCCAGGACTGCAGGAAGAGGAGCACGCGCCGCGCCAGGTCGGCGGCGGCCCTCGGCACGCCGTCGTCGGGTTCGGGGTGGAGCGGAAGGAAGACCACGTCCGGTGCCTCGCCGGTGGCGTCCGCGGCCGCGCGCAGCGCGGCGAGGTCGGCGTACGACTCCACCGTCCTGACATGACCGGCCGAACCCGTCAGCCACGACACGTCCGCTCCGAGCACCGCCCAACGCGCCTGTCCGGCGAGCTTGGGGGAGGAGCCGAGCGGGCCCCAGCTCACCTCGTACAGCGATCGGCTCGACCCGGTCTCCGCCAGGTCGAGCAGAGGCCGCAGGGTCAGCCGCCCGATCGTGCCGGCCGTCCGTCCATCCGCTTCGCGCAGGTGCAGGGACACGGCGTCCTTGCCGGCAGCCGATATCCGCACCCGCAGCGTTTCCGCACCCGTGGCCGTCATCCGTACGCCGCTCCAGGCGAACGGCAGGCTCGCCCGGTCCGCGGTGGAATTGGCGAAGTCCCCGAGACCCACCGCGTGCAGAGCGGAGTCGAGGAGAGCGGGATGCACGACATGCTCGTGCGCGCCGTCCCGCGCCTCCTCGGGCAGCGACAGCTCGGCGTACACGTCCGCACCGCTCCGCCATGCCGCCCGTAGCCCGCGGAAGACGCTGCCGTAGCGCAGCCCTTTCTGTTCCAGACCCTCGTACAGGGAGTCCAGTTCGACGGGCACCGCATCCCTCGGCGGCCACGGTTCGGTGTGCTCCTCCGGGGCCTCACCGGAGCCGGTGAGCACGCCGGACGCGTGGCGGGTCCACTGATCGGCCGACCCCGACGGACGCGAGTGGATCCGCAGGTTCCGTCGGCCGTCGGCGTCCGGGGCTGCGACGGCCAGCCGCAGGTCGACAGCGGAATGCTCGGGAATCACCAGTGGCGTTTCCAGGGTGAGCTCGTCGAGCACAGGGAGGTCGCATTCCTGTCCGGCGTGCAGGGCGAGATCCACGAACGCGGTGCCGGGCAGCAGGACGCTGTCACCGACCACGTGATCGGCCAGCCACGCATGGGTGGCGAGCGAGAGCCGACCCGAGAACACGAACACGTCCGCGTCGGATATCACCGCGGAGAGCAGTGGGTGGTGTGTGGTGTCGAGTCCGGTGGTGTTGGTGGGGTGGGTGGTTGGGGGGTTGTCGAGCCAGTAGTGGTGGTGTTGGAAGGGGTAGGTGGGGAGGGGTGTGGTGTGGGGGTTGGTGTGTTGGTAGTAGGTGTTCCAGTTGGGGTTGGTGCCT
>NZ_JBEOXU010000189.1:0-9330 GCF_040296725.1 Streptomyces sp. NPDC002044 | reverse complement strand
CGACGAGCCGCCGGATCCGCCCCGCTGCCGCCAGCAGCCCGACATCGGGCCCCCCGTACGAGATCACGGTGAGGTCGGTGATCTCGGATCGGAGCCACCACCGCACGGCGGCCCCGGCGGCCCACGGGTGTGTCCCGCGGGCCGCCCCGGGCGGGTGTGCGAAGGGCGGCCGTGCGGTCGGCGGAGACGGCGTGGCCAGGCGCTTCGCGGGACATCCGGGGAAGTGCGGGGCGCCCGGAGCGGTAGGGGGCGCGCCGGGCGGGAATGGCATCCCCTGTGACCCTCCTTCGTGACATGCGCTACCCCACACCGCTCGAACTCGCGCTGGCCGCCCGCGCGCTGGCGGACGATCAGCCCGGCCAGGTCCGTCTCCGCCAGGCCGGCACCTCCCGGGCCGGGCAGCCGCTCTGGGTGCTGTCCATCGGGCCGGCGGACGGCACCGGCGGCGGCCCCACGGCCGGGCCCGGCGCCGGGACGAATGCCGGGCCCCATGCCGGAACCCATGCCGGCCCCGTGGCCGGGCCCGGCCGCAACGTCCTGGTCGTCGCCGGCGCGCACGCCAACGAGCCCGTCGGCGGCGCGACCGCGCTCTCCCTCGCCCGGCACCTGCTGCACGACCCGGGGCCGCGCACCGGCTGCGGCTGGCACTTCCTGCTCTGCGCCGACCCGGACGGCGCGCGCCTGCACCGCACGCCCCGCCCGTACTCGCTCCTGGAGTACCACCGGCACTTCTTCCGGCCGCCGGGGCCCGAGCAGCCCGAGTGGGCGCCGTCTTTACTGCCCCCGGACCGGCTGCCGCCCGAGACCCTGGCCCTGACCGCCCTGATCGACGAGCTGCGGCCCGTCCTGCAGGTCTCGCTGCACGCCACCGACCTCGGCGGCTCCTGGGTACAGCTCACCCGTGACATACCGGGCCTCGCCGAGCCCTTCGCCAAGTCGGCCGCCGAACTGCGGATCCCGGTGGAGAACGGGGCGTCGGACGCGGCCGGCTGGCTCTCCCCCGGGCCCGGGATCTTCGTGATCCCGGAGCCGGGCAGCGAGGCCGCCGGAGCCTTCCACCCGGAGGACACCCGGCTCAGCACCTGGTACCACGCCCACCGGTACGCCGGCACCACCGCCATCGTCGAAGTCCCGATGTGGGCCTCGGACCTGGTGGACGACCCGGCCCCGCACCCCGACCCCCGCCGGGCCCTGCGGGTGCTGTCCGAGCGCCTCACGCAGGACGCCGCGCTGGTGGCCCGGGTGCGCGACGGAACGCGGTCCGGGCAGCCGCCGTACGCGGACCCGGACGCGGAGCCCCTGCTGCGCGCGGTGGACTGGACGCTCGCCCTGATCCCGCGGATCGCCGCCGAGTGGACCGGCCCGGACGCCCCGGCCGAGGCCACGGCGGCGTACGTCGCCAGCATCGACGCGTTCGGACGGCGGCTGTCGCTGCGCGCCGCGGCGATGCTGCTGCGCGTCCTGCGCGCGCGGGACGACGCGGCGGCGCCCGATCTCGACCGCCTCGTCACCGGGTGGTGCGAGGAGTTCGCGGCCCGCTTCCAGGCCCGCTGGGTCCCGGTGGCCACGCAGGTCGAGCACCAGTCCCGGACCGTCCTGGCCGCGTACGAACGCCTCGCGCCGAGTCCGCGCTAAGGGACGGCGGCCGCCGGGGCGGCCGGCGTCCACGTCTAGCGGCGCCTGGGGGGCGCCGCCCTCTCGTACGCGACGTGCTCGGGGACGGGCTCGGCCGGACGGGGCAGATCGGCGGGGTCCGGGTCGAGGACGCCCGTCAGCTCGCCGAGAGCCGGAAGGACATCTTCCCGAAGCCGATCTGGTCGCCGTCCCGGACCACCGCCGAGCCCGTCACCCGGTGCCCGTTGACCGTGGTCCCGTTGGTGGAGCCGAGGTCCTTCAGCACCCATGTCCCGTCCCGCAGGCTCAGCTCGGCGTGCGCCCGGGAGACGGTCTCGTGGGTGAGCCGCAGGCCGCTGCCCGGGTCGCGGCCGATCCGCAGGACCCCCGAGCCGGGGTGCGGGAGCAGCAGCCGGGGCAGCCTCTCGGTGGTCCACGCCCGCCGGACGCCGACGCTCACCGCGGACGCCCGGCCGACCCAGCCGAACAGCCGACGGGTCCACGGGCTTTCGCGGCCGCCCCGGCTCTGGAGGTCGGCGGTGAGGACGGCGAGGTCCTCGGAACGCCGCGCCACCAGGGCGAGTTCCATCCGGCGCAGGAACGTGTCGTGGGACAGCTTGCCGAGGGCAGCGCCCTCCCTGAGCTGGCCCAGCGCCCGGTCGCGCTCGGCGTCGGAGAGCCGCGGCGCGGGAAAGGCGGGGAACTCGAAACTCGACGTCACAGGGTGATTGTCGGCCCGTCGGGGGTGGAGTGTCCAGAACTCCCCCGCCCGGCCCGGAATGATGGGCAGGATACGCATGCTGGACACCGCCGGAGACGAGGGGACCGTCCGTGCAGTTCGAGGTGTGGGCACCACTGACAGGTCATGTCGCCATGCGACTCGACGACGCGACGTACGACATGGCACCCGATCCGGACCGGGAGGGCTGGTGGGTGGTGCGGGCACCGGCCGCCGACGGCAGCCGGTACGGGTTCCTGCTGGGAGAGGACCCCGACCCGCGCCCCGACCCGCGCGGCCGGCGGCTGCCGGACGGGCCCGACGGGCTTTCGGCGGTGGTCGCCATGGACGCCCTCGCCCCCCACGGGGCGCCGGCCCCGCGGGTGCCGCTCCAGGACGCGGTCCTGTACGAGCTGCACGTCGGCACCTTCACCCCCGAAGGCACCTTCGACGCCGCCGCCGCCCGCCTGGGCCACCTCACGGGCCTCGGCGTCACGCACGTGGAGCTGATGCCGGTCTGCTCCTTCCCCGGCCGGCACGGCTGGGGGTACGACGGGGTCGCGCCCTGGTCGGTGCACGAGCCGTACGGCGGCCCGGCCGGCCTCGCCCGGTTCGTCGACGCGGCGCACGCGGCCGGCCTCGGGGTGGTCCTGGACGTGGTCCACAACCACCTCGGGCCCTCGGGCAACCACCTGCCCGCCTTCGGCCCGTACTTCACCGACAGCCACCACACCCCGTGGGGAGCGGCGGTCAACCTGGACGCGCCCGGCTCGGACGAGGTGCGCGCGTACTTCCTGGGCAGCGCCCTGGCCTGGCTGCGCGACTACGGGATCGACGGCCTCCGGCTCGACGCCGTGCACGCGCTGGCCGACGGGCGGGCGCTCACCTTCCTGGAGGAGCTGGCCGCCGCCGTCGACGATCTGGCGGCCGAGTCCGGGCGGCCGCTGTTCCTGATCGCCGAGTCCGACCGGTGCGACCCGCGCACCACGACCGCGCGCGGCAGTGGCGGGCTGGGCCTGCACGCCCAGTGGAACGACGACTTCCACCACGCCCTGCACTGCGCGCTGACCGGTGAGTCCCAGGGTTACTACGGCGACTTCGCGGCGGCGCCGCTCGCCGCGCTCGCCAAGACGATGACCCGGGCGTTCTTCCACGACGGGACCTGGTCGTCCTTCCGCGGCCGCACCCACGGCCGGCCGGTGGACCGCCGGCGCACCCCGGCCCACCGGTTCCTCGGCTACACCCAGACCCACGACCAGATCGGCAACCGGGCGCTCGGCGACCGGCTCTCCGCCTCGCTCTCCCCCGGACTGCTGGCGTGCGCCGCGACGGTGGCGCTGACCGGGCCGTTCGTACCGATGCTGTTCATGGGCGAGGAGTGGGGCGCGGGCACCCCGTGGCAGTACTTCACCGACCACCCCGACCCGGAGCTCGCCGAGGCCGTGCGCACCGGCCGGCGGCGGGAGTTCGCCGCGCACGGCTGGAAGGCCGAGGAGATCCCCGACCCGCAGGACCCGGCGACCCGGGACCGCTCCCGCCTGGACTGGACGGAGCCGGGGCAGGGCGCGCACGCCCGGCTGCTGGCCTGGTACCGGACCCTGGTCACGCTCCGGCGCACCCACCCGGACCTGCGCGACCCGGACCTCGCGGCGGTCCGGGTCGCCTACGACGAGGAGCGACGGTGGCTCACGTTCCGGCGCGGCGACGTACGGGTGGTCGTCAACCTCTCCGCCGAGCCGGCGACGATCGCGCTGGGCCGCAACGGGGTGCGGGTGCTGGCCTCCTGGGAGCCCGTCGACCACCCCGGCCCGGACGGCCGGGTGCACGTTCCGGGGGAGTCGGCGGTCGTCCTGGGCCCGTGACGGCCGCCGCCGCGGAGCCGGCGGCTACTCGACGACGGCCAGTTCGCGCGGGGCGTTGTTCAGGCGGCGCCCGCCGTCCCGGGTGACCGTCACGATGTCCTCGATGCGGACGCCGAAGCGGCCGGGCAGGTAGACGCCGGGTTCCACGGAGAAGCACATGCCGGGGACCAGCGGCCGTTCCTCGCCCTCGACCATGTACGGGGGTTCGTGGGTGGTGACGCCGATGCCGTGGCCGGTGCGGTGGATGAAGCGGTCCCCGTACCCGAACTCGGTGATGACCGCGCGGGCCGCCCGGTCCACGTCCTGGCAGGCGGCGCCCGGCCGGACCGCCGCGAACCCGGCCTGCTGGGCCTCGCGGACGACGTCGTGGACCCGCTGCTCCTCGGCGGTGGGCTCCCCGACGTGGACGGTGCGGGAGATGTCGGAGCCGTATCCGTGGCGCAGTCCGCCGAAGTCCAGGACCACCATGTCGCCGCGGCGGATGACGCGGTCCCCGGCCTCGTGGTGCGGGTTGGCGCCGTTGGGGCCGGAGCCGACCACGGTGAAGTCGACCTGGGAATGGCCGTGCGCGCGCAGCAGGCCGGCGAGGTCGGCGGCGACGTCGGTCTCCCGGCGGTCGGCGAAGGGGAGGTGGAGGATCTGCGCGTACGCGGCGTCGGCGGCGGCTCCCGCCGCGGCGAGGCGCTCCAGCTCCCGTTCGTCCTTCACCGCGCGGAGCATGGGGAGCGCGTCGGTGAGGGACGCGTAGGAGCTGGTGGGAAGCTCCCGCTGGAGGCCGAGGAGGTGCAGGGCCCAGGTGTTGTCGCTCACGCCGAAGCGCCCGGCGGCGTCCAGCAGCGGCGCGGTCGCGGCGTACGGGTCCTTGCCGTCGGCCCAGTCCCGCAGGGTCAGCGCGGGGGCGCCGGGGGCCTTCTGCGCGTCGGGGGCCTCCAGCGCCGGTACGACGAGCACCGGCTCCCGTCCGGCGGCGAGGACCAGTACGGTCAGCCGCTCGGTCTCGGCGGTGGGGCGGTAGCCGGTGAGGTGGGTGAGGTCGGGACCGGGGGCGATCAGCAGGCCGGCCAGGCCCGCCTCGGCCGCGGTCCGCGCGGCCGCGGCCATCCGGGCGGCGTAGTCCGCGGCCGTGAAGGGGGCGGGTTCGGCGGCCGCGGGGTCAGGCGTCGTGTGCGTGGGGTCGGGAGTCATACGGCGATCCTGCCGCGAGCCGTGCGGCGAGCGCAGCGGCCGCGCCGTCGCGGTGCCGGGCGAGAGCAGTTCCGTACGGTGCACCAGGCGCGGGGCGGCCAGGGGTACGGCGACCCCCGCGCCGGCGGCCTCGGCGACCCGGCGCGGCCGCAGCACGAGGCCGTGCCCGGCGGCGGCCAGCGCGCACGGGGCCGGCAGGTCGGTGCCGTCGTAGCGCGGGGCGCCGCGGGCGGCGGTGCGCGGCAGTCCCATGCCGGGGGCGTCGAGCCAGCGGGCGTCGGTGAGGTCGTCCAGCCGGACGGAGGCCCGCGCGGGGGCCGGGCGCAGCTGCAGCGGCCCGGCGTGTTCCAGGAGCCGTCCCCCGGCCGCGGTCGGCGCGACGGGCCGGCGGGTGAGGAGCTCGGTGCGCAGGTCGCCCTCCAGCGCGGCGGGGTGCTGGGACACGGCGGACTGGGTGCAGCCAGGCTCCCGGGCCGGCGCCCCCGCCCCCCGTACGCGCCGCCCGGCTCGCCCTCGGCGGTGAACGTTCGGCGCACGTGACCGCCCACACCCGCGTCCCGGCCCTCCTCGACTCCCTGGCCTCGCGCGACGGGCTCGTCCTCGACGCGTACCGGATCCCCACCGGCGACGCCGTGACCGAGGCCGGCTCGGGGGCACCGGCCCGCTTCGACGCCGTGGGTCCCGCCGGGCAGCCCGTACGCCGGCGAGGCCGGGGCGCTCGCCGCGCACGGGCTGCGGCTGTCGGGCCGCGACGAGGAGGGACAGGCGCGTCATCGCGGAGCTGCCGGGGCACCCCTTCTTCCTCCCGACGCTCTTCCAGCCGGAGCTGTACGGGGACGGCACCCGGCCGCACCCGATCGTGCGCCCTCGCCGCGGCGGCGGTCGCACACGCCGCCGCGGGGGCTCCGGCGGCGGAATAAGGCGTCGCGGAACCACCCCGCTGATCGGCTATGCTGTGCATGCACATCGAACGGGTGGTCCGCCACCCTTCGTGGTGGGTGTAGCTCAGTTGGTAGAGCACCTGGTTGTGGTCCAGGTGGCCGCGGGTTCAAGTCCCGTCACTCACCCTGTTGATCCCCTGGCGGGTACGAGGTCCTCCTCGTACCCGCCAGGGGTTTTTGCGCGCCCGGGGCCACGATCCGCCCGCCCCTCCCCCGCCCGGCCGGATCGCCGGACGCCGCGACGGCGCCGTCGGCGCGCCAGGCCGAAGCGGAAGCCCTCCCGCCGGCGATCGGCCGGACCGGCGATCGTCCTGTCTGCCGCGGATCGCCCGCGATGTCCGCCCCCCTCCTCACGGGTCGTGACGAAGGGAATTCGGCAGGTAGTAATTAGATGAATCCCCGACTGAATTCCAGTCAATAAGCCTCACTTGATTATTTCGATTCGATAACAACGCCCCGATAAAGGACTGGACCATTAAGGCCCGATTACTCCAACTTGCCTTATCGCAAAGCAAATTGAGTGTTCGTCAAATCAGACCGACAGGTAACGGAATGATTTCTCGGGTCACGCTCCCCTTTGTCCGAATTCTCCGGAGCGTGCGTCTGGCAGGCTTCCGCGGACCCAGTCACTCCGATCACCATTTGAGGTGCGCATGACAGGACGCAGACGGCGGGAACACCGGCGCAGACCCCGGCGGTTGATCCTCCTGACCGCCGCCACGGCCACAGCGGCCGTGATCGCGGCGGGCATCGCCTATTCCGGAATCGGCGACGGCGCCCAGGCCGCGGCCCCCGCGCAGGCGTCGGGGGCCGACGCGGAGACGGCCGTACCGGCCGCCGCGGCCGCCCGGGACCAGGAGCCGGCCCCGATCCCGGACGCACCCGCCAACGAGAACGCGCGCGGGATGGTCTACGACGGCCTCAAGGCCGCCCCCAAGGGCGACCGGTGCGTCGGCGTCTACCGCACCGACGCCGGCCTGTGCACCCACGGGCCCGATGCCCCGCCCAAGGGTGTCGACATCAAGAAGGAGATACCGCCGGCCGTCGCCACCACGGCGGCGGCCGCCGACCCGTCCCGCCCCGCGACCGAGGACCCGGCCGCCACGCAGGACGGCGGGCGTCCTCAGGACGCGCCCGCCGCCGACGCGGGCGCCACCAAGGACGCGGCGCCCGCGCCCGCCGCCGCCCCCTCGGCCGGCGAACGCGCCGTCGCCGCCGGACCCGTGGGCCAGACCGTCCAGTGCGAGGGCGACGGCAGCTCCGGCAACCGCGTCCAGGTCGTGTACGTCCACGGCCCGGGCCGCGACCGGTTCTCCCAGTACGCCGCCTCGTTCCGCAAGTGGGCGGCCGACGCCGACCTCATCTACTCGGCGAGCGCCCAGGAGACCGGCGGCGTGCGCCACATCCGCTACGTGACGAACGCGGACTGCACGCCGACGGTGCTCAACATCGAGCTCTCCGACTCGGCACTGGCCGAGTTCAGCGCCACCAACGCGGCGCTCGCGGGCAAGGGTCTGGACCGCCGGGACCGCAAGTACATGATCTTCGCCGACACGCAGGTCTACTGCGGCATCGGCACCTTCGCCGGCGACGAGCGTCCCGGCCAGAACAACCAGAGCAACTTCGGCCCCTCCTACGGGCGTACGGACTCCGGGTGCTGGGGCGGGCACACGGCGGCGCACGAACTCGGCCACAACCTGGGCGCGGTGAACAACAGCGCTCCCAACACGAGCCTCGGCGCCCACTGCACCGACGAGTTCGACGTCATGTGCTACTCGGACTCGCCGAACTACCCGAAGATGCGCAACGTCTGCACCAACCAGGCCGCCGAGAACATCCTGGACTGCAACCACGACGACTACTTCCACACCAGTCCCAAGGCAGGCAGCTACCTGTCCACGCACTGGAACATCGCCGACAACCAGTTCCTGATGAAGGCCAGGGGCGGCGGAGGCGGCACCGACCCCGGTCCGAACCCGAGCCCGAGCCCGACCCCGAGCCCGACGAAGAAGCCTTCGCCGACCCCGACCAAGAAGCCCGGCGGCGGACCGGCCGTGACGGCCGCCCAGGTCCAGTCCACCTCGGTCGTGGTGAGCTGGCCCAAGGTCGAGGGCGCCGCCTGGTACCAGGTCCTGATCAACGGCAAGCACCTCACCTGGGTGCAGTCCCAGGTCCTGCGCATCCACAGCCTCAAGCCCGACACCACCTACAAGGTGACCGTGTCCGTGCGCGACGGCTCCGGCCGGGACAGCGGCCCGGGCAAGGCGACCTCCTTCAAGACGCCGAAGGCGGGCGGCGGCGCCACCACCCCCGGCAGCCGCTACACCCTCGGCAACGGCAGCACCGGCATGGCCGCAGAACTGTGGGGCGGCCGTACCGCGGACGGCACCGTGCTCGTCGGCTCACGGGCCAACGGGTACGCGCACCAGCAGTGGTACTTCGACGACGCGGGCGGCGGCCAGGTCCGCATCCGGTCCGCGGCGTCCGGCAAGTGCCTCCAGCCGGGCGGGACTCCGTCCGCCGGCATGTGGGTGGCGCAGCGGCCCTGCGGCACCGACGCGGCGCAGGGCTGGCGGCTGACGTCCCGCGGCGGCGCGGTGACGGTCACGGACCCCGGGGGCGGCTTCGCCCTCACCGTGAGCCGCCGCCCGTACTACGGCAGCTGGCTGCTCGACCTCCAGCGGGCGGACGGCGGCGCGGCGCAGCTCTGGACCGTCCAGAAGGCCGGCTGACGGCCGGCTGACCGACCGCCTGACCGACCGCCCCTGCGCCCCTCAGACCGACCTGCCGACCGACGGACCGACCGGAGGCGCGACCGATGCCCCTTGACCCGAGCCCGGCCGACCGCCCTGCCCGGCCGGACCGACGGCCCCGACCGGCCGACGGACCCACCGGCTGACCTGACGGACAGACCGGGGGGTGCGACGGCCGGGGCGGGGGGGGGCGGCGGCCCCACCGGGAGGTCGGGAGTGCGGGGGGTTGGGGAAGGGTGTGGGTCTTGGTGTGTTGA
>NZ_JBEOXU010000188.1:0-9382 GCF_040296725.1 Streptomyces sp. NPDC002044 | reverse complement strand
GCCGGGACGCCCTCCAGCCCCGCCGGCGTTTGAGGCGCGGGGTCCGGGGCGGAGCCCCGGCGGGTCCGGGCAGCGCCCGGGGAACGGTGGAAGGGCGGGTCGGGGACCAGCCCCGCGCAGCGGCACCGCACCCCCCGCCACACCCCACCGGCGCGGCGAGGGTGTGGCGGGGGAGCGGAGGGGTGGCCCCGCCGGACCCCCGCCCGCCCCCCCCTGGCTACAGGCCGCGCAACAGCACCGCCGGCGACTCGACGCAATCCGCGACGTAGCGGAGGAAGCCCCCCGCCGTCCCCCCGTCGCACACCCGGTGGTCGAACGTCAGCGACAACTGCACGACCTGCCGGACGGCCAGCTCCCCGCCGTGCACCCACGGCTTGGGGATGATCCGGCCGACGCCGAGCATGGCCGCCTCCGGGTGGTTGATGATCGGCGTGGAGCCGTCGACCCCGAACACCCCGTAGTTGTTCAGGGTGAACGTGCCGCCCGTCAGGTCGGACGGTGCCAGCTTCCCCGCCCGCGCCAGCTCGGTCAGGCGGGCGAACTCCGCCGACAGGGCCTCCGCGCTGCGGCCCTGCGCGTCACGGACCACCGGGACCATCAGGCCCCGATCGGTCTGCGCGGCGAAGCCCAGGTTCACCGCCGGGAGGCGGACGATCTCGCCCGCCGCCAGGTCCACCGTGGAGTTCAGCTCCGGGTACTTCGCGAGCGCGGCCGTGCAGATCCGCGCCAGCAGGGCCAGCACCGAGATCTTCGGCCCGCCCGCGGCGTTCATCGCGGTACGGGCGGCCATCAGCTCGGTGGCATCGGCGTCCACCCAGCAGGTGGCGTCCGGGATCTCCCGGCGGCTGCGCGAGAGCTTCTCCGCGACGACCCCGCGCAGGCCCTTCAGCGGGACCCGCTCGCCCCGCGCCTGCGGCGGCGCCGCCACCGGGGCGGCGGCGGTCTGCGGCGCCGACAGCGCCGCCTCGACGTCCGCGCGCAGGATCAGGCCCTCACGGCCCGACCCCCGCAGCGCCCGCAGGTCCACTCCGTGGTCCCGGGCCAGCTTGCGCACGATCGGCGAGATGACGGCCACCGGCCCGGTGGAAACCCCCACCGGAACGGCGACCGGCGCCGCGGCGGCCGGAGCGGGGGCACGGACCGGAGCGGGCGCCGCGGCCTCGGCGGTGGCGGGTCGCACCCGCCGCCGTCGCGCCTGGCGGGAGTGGTCCGTGCCGTAGCCCACCAGCACGTTCCCCGACCCCGAGGACTCCGACCCCGAAGGCTCCGCGCCCGGCTCGTCCCCCGCGGCCGCGCCCACCGCCACGGTGATCAGCGGAGCCCCCACCGGAAGCTCCTGCCCCTCCTCACCGAAGCGGGCGGTGACCACGCCCCCGTAGGGGCACGGCACCTCCACCATCGCCTTGGCCGTCTCGACCTCGACGACCGGCTGGTCGATGGCGACGACGTCGCCGACCGCCACCAGCCAGCGCACGATCTCGGCCTCCGTCAGGCCCTCGCCGAGATCCGGCAGCTTGAACTCCATCACCTGCGGCATCAGTTCTCCCACTGCAGGCGGGCCACGGTGTCCAGGATCCGGTCCACACCGGGCAGGTGGTACTTCTCCAGCATCGGCGGCGGGTACGGGATGTCGAAGCCCGTCACCCGCAGCACCGGCGCCTCCAGGTGGTGGAAGCACCGCTCGGTGACGCGGGCGGCGATCTCCGCGCCCGGTCCGCCGAAGCCGCCCGCCTCGTGCACGACCACCGCGCGCCCGGTCCGGCGTACGGACTCCACGACGGTGTCCTCGTCGAAGGGGACCAGCGAGCGCAGGTCCACGACCTCCAGGTCCCAGCCCTCCTCGCGGGCCGCCTCGGCCGCCTCCAGGCACACCGGCAGCGACGGCCCGTAGGTGATCAGGGTCGCGCTCGTGCCGCTGCGCCGGACGAGCGCCTTCCCGATGCCCGGGACCCGCGCCGGTGCCTGCGGCGACCAGTCGGACTTCGACCAGTACAGCCGCTTCGGCTCCAGGAAGATCACCGGGTCGTCGCTCGCGATCGACGCGCGCAGCAGCCCGTACGCGTCCTCGACCGTCGCCGGGGTCACCACGGTCAGGCCGGGCGTCGCCACGTAGTACGCCTCGGAGGAGTCGCTGTGGTGCTCCACCCCGCCGATCCCGCCGCCGTACGGCACGCGGATGGTGATCGGCAGCGGCATCGCGCCCCGGGTGCGGTTGCGCATCTTCGCCACGTGCGAGATCAGCTGCTCGAAGGCCGGGTAGGCGAACGCGTCGAACTGCATCTCGACGACGGGCCGCAGCCCGTACATCGCCATGCCCACCGCGGCGCCGAGGATCCCGGCCTCCGCGAGCGGGGTGTCGGTGCAGCGCTCCTCGCCGAACTCCTTCGCGAGCCCGTCCGTGATCCGGAAGACCCCGCCGAGGGTCCCCACGTCCTCACCCATGACGTGGACCGTGGGGTCCTCCGCCATCGCGTCGCGCATCGCCCGGGTGAGGGCCTGCGCCATCGTGGCCGGCTTGGCCGGAGCCTTGGCCTTCGCCGTGGCCGTCGTCATCACTCGTTCCCCGCTTCCAGCTCCGCGCGGAGCATGGCCGCCTGCTCGCGCAGCCGGCCGGTCTGCTCCGCGTAGACGTGCGCGAAGAGGTCCATCGGGTCCAGCACGGGATCGGCGTTCATCCCCTCGCGGAGCGCCGCCGCCATCTCCTCGGCCGCCTCGCGCTCCACCCGGATGCCCTCCTCGTCGAGGATGCCGCGGGCGGTCAGCTCGCGCTCCAGCAGCAGGACCGGGTCGTGCGCCTTCCACGCCTCGACCTCGGAGTCCCCGCGGTAGCGGGTCGCGTCGTCGGCGTTGGTGTGGGCCTCGATGCGGTACGTGACCGCCTCGATCATGGTCGGTCCGCCGCCGGCCCGGGCCCGCCGGACGGCCTCGGAGAGCACCTCGTGCATGGCGGCGACGTCGTTGCCGTCGACCAGCCGGCCGGGCATCCCGTACCCCACGGCCTTGTGGGCCAGGGTCGGGGCGGCGCTCTGCTTGGCGAGCGGGACCGATATCGCGAAGCCGTTGTTCTGGACCAGGAAGACCACCGGTGCCTGCCAGACCGCCGCGAAGTTCATCGCCTCGTGGAAGTCGCCCTCGCTGGTGCCGCCGTCACCGACCATGGCCAGGGCGACCACGTCGTCCCCGCGCAGCCGGGCCGCGTGCGCCAGGCCGACCGCGTGCGGCAGCTGGGTGGCGAGCGGGGTGCTCAGCGGGGCGATCCGCAGCTCGCGCGGGTCGTAGCCGGTGTGCCAGTCGCCGCGCAGCAGCGTCAGCGCCTGGACGGGGTCCAGACCGCGGGCGACGGCCGCCAGGGTGTCGCGGTAGCTCGGGAAGAGCCAGTCCTGCTCCTCCAGGACCAGGGCGGCCGCGATCTCGCAGGCCTCCTGGCCGACGGTGGAGGGGTACACGGCGAGGCGTCCCTGCCGGGTGAGCGCGGTGGCCTGCGCGTTGTAGCGGCGGCCGCGCACCAGCTCGGCGTAGCAGCGCCGCATCAGCACGGGGTCGAGCCGGTCCGCCGCCTCGGTGCCCAGCACCCGGTAGGGCTCGGGGTCCGGAAGCAGCGGAGCGGCGTCCGTACGGGGCCTCCAGGCGGGCGGGGTGGACCGGTGGGACGCACCGGCACCGGGCAGCTCTTGGACCGTCATGGCGGCGTACACCTCCTCGTGGGAAGCGGGCAGGGACGCCCCGGATGTGAGGCGCCTCACCTACCGATTGTTCGGTTGTCCGCGCAATTTGGCTACAGGCGGCTCCAGGCTGTGGACAAACTGGCGCCGGGGGCCTGGTATGGGTGCAGGACGTCCAGGAGAGGGAGGCATCGGGCAATGCCGGATGAACAAATGGCCGGAGCGGGTCCCACGCCGGTACCGGCGGGGAGCGCCTCCGGGGTCCCGCCGGTGCCGCCTCGCGCCCTCGACCCGATCGACCGGTCGATCATGCGGCTGCTCCAGGCGGACGGCCGCGCGTCGATACGGTCGGTGGCGGAGCAGGTGCACGTCTCGCGGGCGAACGCCTACGCCCGCATCAACCGGCTCATCGACGACGGGGTGATCCGCGGGTTCACCGCCCGCGTGAACCATGAACGGGCCGGTCAGGGCGCCTCCGCCTACATCACCCTGAAGATCGTCCAGAACTCCTGGCGCACGGTCCGCGAACAGCTCCGCGAGCTTCCGGGCGCCGCGCACATCGCGCTGGTCAGCGGGGACTTCGACGTCCTGCTCCTGGTGCACACCCCGGACAACCGCACCCTGCGCGAGCTGGTGCTGACCCGCCTCCAGTCCATCCCGGAGGTGCTCTCCACTCGCACCCTGCTGGTGTTCGAGGAGACGGACCTGCTGGCCCCGGGCCCCGGGCAGCCCACCGGACCGACGATCACGGAGGACTAGGCCGTACGGGGGCTGCCCGCCCGGGACCGCCCCCGCGGCGGGCCGGGCGGCCGAGATCAGTCCCGGACGGTCCGCAGGCCGTCCAGGGCCATGCTGACCACCGCGTCCGCGAGCTGGTCCTGGCTCGTGCCCGGGTGCGGCCGGTACCACTCGACCAGCGAGTTCACCATGCCGAAGAGCAGGCGGGTCGCGAGGCGGATGTCCACGTCCGCGCGCAGGTCGCCCTCGGCCGCGGCGGCCTTGAGGAGCTCCGCGACCTGGTGGTCGAACTCGCGGCGCCGCTCCAGGGCCCACCGCTCGGTGCGGGTGTTGCCCCGTACGCGCAGCAGCAGCGTCACGTACGGCAGCTCGCAGACCAGCACCTCCACCGTCCGGCGGGTGACGTACTCGACGCGCTCGACGGCGCGCCCGCGCACCGCGGCCGGCTCCTCCAGGACGGCGAACAGCCCGTCGAGGGCGCGGCTGACGGCCCGGCGCAGCAGTTCCTCCTTGCCCGCGACGTGGTGGTAGATCGAGGACTTCGAGATGCCGGCGGCCTTGGACAGGTGCTCCATCGACGTGCCGTCGTAACCGCGCTCGTTGAAGACCTGCACGGCCACGGACAGGAGCGTCTCGGGGGTGTAGGTGTCCCGCTTGGCCGTCGTCACTCCGTGTCCCCCGACTCGTCCTCGTCGCCCGCCGCGTAGCCCAGCTTGAACAGCGCCAGCGAGGGCGCGTACCGGCCGCCGGGACAGCGTTCGTCGAGGTGGTGGAGGAGGTCGTAGGCCCAGTCCCGGCCGAGCCGGTCGTGCCATTCGGCCGGGCCGAGCGGGTAGTTGACGCCGAGCCGCATCGCGGTGTCGACGTCCTCGGCACTGGCCGCCCCGCGGGCGACGGCGTCGGCGGTGAGATCGATCAGCATCGCCACCGTCCGCGCGACGATCATGCCGGGGACGTCGCCGATGACGGAGACCTTCTTGCCGAGCTTCTGGAAGAGGCCGACCGCCTCGGCGAGGGTCCGCGCGCTGGTGTCCGCGCTCGCGGAGAGCGCGACGCGGGTGCAGCCGCGGTAGTCGAGCGCGAGGTCGAAGTAGACGACGTCGGCGAACTCGACGGAGGTCTTGCCGTCCGCCAGGACCAGCTGGCCCTCGCCGGGGAGCTGGATGTACGGCCCCCCGTGCTCGGTGGCCGTGACCGCGATCCCGGCCTCCTCCATCAGGTCGGCCAGCTCGGCCGCCGGCCCCAGGTCGCCGACGACGGTGACCTTCTCCGGGGCGTCCTCGGGACCGGCCGTGTGCGGCTGCGGCAGGACGGCGTCCGGACCGTACGGGAACCAGCCGTGCCCCGACTTGCGGCCGAGGCGGCCCGACTGGACCAGGCGGCGCTGCGCGAGGGACGGGGTGAACTTGGGACTGCGGAAGAAGGACTCCCACACCGAGCGGGTCACGGCCTCGTTGACGTCCTGCCCGATCAGGTCGGTCAGCGCGAAGGGGCCCATCTTGAAGCCGCCGCTCTCGCGGAGCACGGCGTCGATGGTGGCCGGGTCGGCGCCCTGCTCCTCGTACACCGCGAAGGCTTCGGCGTAGAAGGGGCGGGCGATCCGGTTGACGATGAAGCCAGGGGTGTCCGCGCAGCGCACCGGCGTCTTGCCCCAGCCCAGGACGGTGGCGTACGCGCTCCCGGCGGCGGCCGGGTCGGTCGCGAAGCCGGTGACCACCTCGACGAGCGGGAGCAGCGGGGCCGGGTTGAAGAAGTGCAGGCCGAGGAAGCGGCCGGGGTGCGCGAGCCCGGCGGCGAGCTCGGTGACGGAGAGGGAAGAGGTGTTCGTGGCCAGCAGCGCGTCCGGCGCGACCACCTCTTCGAGGGCGCGGAAGAGGGCGCGCTTGACTCCGGCGTCCTCGACGACCGCCTCGATGACGAGGGCGGCGTCGGCGAGGTCCGTGAGGGAGACGGCCGGCGCGATCCGGGCGATGGCGTCCTCGGACTCGGCCTGGTCCAGACGGCCCTTGGCCGCCATGCGCTCGACGCGGTCCTGCACGATGCCGGCGCCGTCCGCGGCGAGCGAGGCGTTGATGTCGTAGAGCAGCACGCGGTGACCTGCGAGAAGGGCGACCTGGGCGATGCCCTGTCCCATGGTGCCCGCGCCGACGACCGCCACAGTCCGGGACCGCTCTATTGCTGTCATGACCCGATCCTCCCGCACCGACTTATCCACAGGTCCGCCGGGCCCTCTTGTCCCGACCGATCGTTCGGTTACTCTAACTCCCGTCTGCTCTCCTTCGCCCGGCTCAACGAGGAGTTGGTCCCTGATGGCCGCCGAGCTCACCGTCCCCCAGCTGTCCGCCCAGCACCGGCCCACCCTGGACCAGGCCCTGTCGGCGATCCGCAGCCGCGCCTACTGGTCCCCGCATCCCGAACACCCCAAGGCATACGGCGAGAGCGCCCCGGCCGACGGGCTCGCCGCCTTCGAGGCCCTCCGCGGCACCCGGCTGGACCTGGGCCAGCCCGGTACGGACGGCTGGGCCGGCGGCGAGGTCTCGCCGTACGGCCCGGAACTGGGCGTCGAGTACCCGCACGCCGATCCGGACGTGCTGCTGCCCGCCATGCGGGCCGGCATGGGCGCCTGGCGCGACGCGGGGCCCGAGACCCGTGCCCTGGTCTGCATCGAGATCCTGTCCCGCATCTCCGCCCGCACCCACGAGTTCGCGCACGCGGTCATGCACACCAGCGGCCAGGCTTTCATGATGGCGTTCCAGGCGGGCGGCCCGCACGCACAGGACCGCGGCCTGGAGGCCGTGGCCTACGCGTACGAGGAGCAGACCCGCGTCCCCGGCCGGGCCGACTGGTCCAAGCCGCAGGGCAAGCGGGACCCGCTGGAGATCGGCAAGAGCTTCACGGCGGTCCCGCGCGGCATCGCGCTGATGATCGGCTGCAACACCTTCCCCACCTGGAACGGCTACCCGGGCCTGTTCGCCTCCCTGGCCACGGGCAACGCGGTGCTGGTCAAGCCGCACCCGCGCGCCGTCCTCCCGCTGGCCCTGACCGTCCGGGTCGCGCGCGAGGTGCTCGCCGAGGCGGGCTTCGACCCGAACCTGGTCGCGCTGGCGGTGGAGCGGCCCGGCGAGGGCATCGCGAAGACCCTGGCCGTGCGCCCCGAGATCAAGCTGATCGACTACACCGGCTCCACCGAGTTCGGCGACTGGCTCGAGGCCAACGCCCGCCAGGCGCAGGTCTACACGGAGAAGGCGGGCGTCAACACCGTCGTCCTGGACTCCACCGACGACTACAAGGGCATGCTGTCCAACCTGGCCTTCTCGCTGTCCCTGTACAGCGGCCAGATGTGCACCACCCCGCAGAACCTGCTGATCCCCCGCGAGGGCATCGCCACGGACGCCGGGCACAAGACGTACGACGAGGTCGTCGCCGACCTCGCGGCCTCCGTCGGCGGCCTGCTCGGCGACGACGCCCGGGCCAACGCGCTCCTGGGCGCGCTGGTCAACCCGGACGTCAGGGCCCGGCTGGAGGCGGCCGCCTCCCTCGGCGAGGTCGCGCTGGCCTCCCGGGAGATCGTCAACCCCGAGTTCCCGGACGCGGTCGTCCGTACCCCGGTCATGGTCAAGCTCGACGCGGCCAAGCCGGACCCGGACGCGGCCTACCTCTCGGAGTGCTTCGGCCCGGTCTCCTTCGCGGTGGCGGTCGACTCCACGGCGGACGCCCTGGACCTGCTGCGCCGCACGGTGCGCGAGAAGGGCGCCATGACGGTCGGCGCGTACACGACGTCGGCGGACACCGAGCGGGCGATCGAGGAGGTCTGCCTGGAGGAGTCGGCGCAGCTCTCGCTGAACCTGACCGGCGGGGTGTACGTCAACCAGACCGCCGCGTTCTCCGACTTCCACGGCTCCGGCGGCAACCCGGCGGCCAACGCGGCCCTGTGCGACGGAGCGTTCGTGGCGAACCGCTTCCGCGTGGTGGAGGTCCGCCGCCAGGCGTGACCTCGGGACGGGGCGGTCAGCCCTTGGGGCCGCCCCAGTGGAAGAGGGCCATGGCCACGCTGGTCGCCAGGTTGTAGCTGGACACCTGCGGCCGCATCGGCAGGGAGACCAGGTGGTCGGCCCGGGCGCGCAGCTCCGGCGATATGCCGTGGCGCTCGGATCCGAAGGCGAGCACGGCGTCGTCCGGGAGGGTGAGGGAGCGGATGTCCTCGCCCTCCGGGTCGAGCGCGTACAGCGGCCCCGGGGGCAGCTCCTCCAGCTCGACGCGGTCCACGGTGGTGGCGTAGTGCAGCCCGGCCCCGGCCCGGACGACGTTCGGGTGCCAGGGGTCCAGGTCGCCGCGGGTGACCACGCCGGTGGCCCCGAACCCGGCGGCCAGGCGGACGACGGCTCCGACGTTGCCGAGGTTGCGGGGGTTGTCGAGCAGGACGACCGGCGCGGGACGCGGCAGCCGCCCGAGGGCGGCCCGGCCGGCCTCCCGGTCGGGCCGTACGGCGAGAGCGGCGACCCCGGTGGGGTGCACGCGGGCCAGCAGCCGCTTGAGCTCCGCCCGGCGCACCAGCCGGGCCACGTCGGCCCCGACATCGGGGGCCAGCCCGTCCGCGAGCGCCCGTACGGCGGCGGGATCGTCGGCGACGACCGCCTCGACCCGCGCCCCGAACCGCAGGGCGTGCTTCAGCGCGTGGAACCCGTCCAGCAGCACCAGATCCTCGCGCCCGGCGGCCTCCCGCCACAGCCGCACGGTCTCATCGGCTCCCGCATCCTCACTCATCCCCCGACCCTACGACCCCCACAACCCGGCAAATCACACCCCCAGGCCCAGCCGACACCCGAGGCGCCACCCCCAACCCCGCCGGCACTCCACACACGGCCCAGCTCCGCGCACGCACGAGGCACACCATCCAGCCCCGCCGGCGTTTGAGGCGCCACCCCCAGCCCCGCCGGCGTTTGAGGCGCGGGGTCCGGGGCGGAGCCCCCGGCAACGGCGCC
>NZ_JBEOXU010000187.1:0-9525 GCF_040296725.1 Streptomyces sp. NPDC002044 | reverse complement strand
CCTGGCTGATTCCGGCCGCTTGTGACCGGGTTCGCGGGGTTCGGCAAGCTGATGATCGGCAAATCGAGCCCGCCGCACGGCATGTGGGGCACGGACCGTGCGCGGCCGCTCCCCGAACCGGTGCGGAGGCCGCCCGCCCCTTGCGAACCCGGCGGGCTTCTCCAGGCCAGAGCGCCGGGACGGGCCGCCGGATCGCTCACCGTGCCCGGCGCCGCTTCGCGTACGACCACGTCACCGCGGTCATCAGGGCGGGGATCGCGAACAGCGGGGCGAACGCCAGCCACCAGACGGTGAGTGCCGTATCGCTCGTCATGTACGTCTGGCTTTCGACGCTGAACGCGACCACCAGTTGCCACAGCGCCACCAGGACCAGGACGGCCGAGGCGGTCCACGCGAGCGCGGAGAGGGTCCGCGGGCGCAGTGGCTGCCACCGGTCGCTCACGAGCAGCAGGGGGAACAGAGCGGCCGCCTCGGCGAGGAGGGAGAGTCCGACGACGTACACGATGCCCCATCCGGGGATGTCGAACACGTCGCGCAGTACCTGGTCGCTGTAGCCCACATAGACCCCGGCGGCCATGGCGATGCGCCACAGGCCGGACGGAACCGCGCAGATCGCCATGGCATGGGCGGCGCGGCGCGCCCATACGGGCGCGGGTGCGACGACGGGGAGGGGAGCGTTGGCGGAGAGAGGAGCGTTGGCGGTCGGCATGGCGTACATGCTCGCGCCCGCCGTGGCCGCCGCACATCGTCCGCCACGGCGGGCTGCCTCCCCCTGACGGAGGACGGTGCGCGCGCGGAGGGTCGTCCCAGAGGCCGACGGGCCCAGCCCCAGCCCACCGGCCTAACAGATCTGCGGCACATGTCCTTTGACGGACACTCACGTCACGCCGAGCGGGCACTCAGCTCTCCCCGTGTTGCCCTCCTGGCCTCGCTCCACCTCCACGCCGAGCGTGGCCAGCCGGCCAACGATGTGCGGGCCGAGCGATTCCCGCGCGACATGGAGGTGGTCCAGCATGGTCTCCGCTTGTGTGACCAGGTCCCCGGGCAGCGGGCACCCGGCCTCCACGCATTCGGTCCCGGTGTAGGTCGCGGACGAGAGCGCCTCCCCGAGGGTGGTCACGTCGAGTCCGTGGCCGTTTCGCGTGAGGGCTTGGTTCATCGAGCCACGCCCTGTCAGGATCCGGGCAGAGCGGGCGTGCGCGAACCGGAGGCCGTCGTGGAGAGCTTCGCCGAACGCCTCGTTGACGGCATCTCTGGCAGCGTGCCACGCCTCGGAGAACGCCTCGGAGTCAACGGACCGGCCGCGTCTCAGATCGCCGAAGGTATCCAGAAGGAGCAGGTGCCACGCACCCGTGGCCGAGCGCATGTGCTTCAGGCGTTCCGTCGCGGCCACCACCCGTAACCCGAACTGCTGCTGACGCCGCAGAGATCCTCTTCGCGACGCCGCTGTGCTGCACGGAGGGGCTGCCCACTGCGGCGGGTGCCGAGGAACCGGACGCCGTCAGCGGCGGTGTGGCGAACACCTCGGCGCGGGGCCGTCGGGCATGACGGGACCACGACTGGACAAGAACCGCCGCTGTCCGTCGAGTTCACCGTGGCCGTGGCACCGGGACGGTCCGCGAGCGCGTTGAGGTCTTCGCCGCCGCGTGCCCTGCGCGACGCGGAAGGAACGTATGGCGGCGTCCGCCGGGAGAAGCGGCCAGGCGCACCGTCTTCCCCGTACGACACCCCTGGCCAGTGCCCCGGAGCCACCGGCCGTGCGGGACGGAGCCGGAAATCCGCCGCCGGTCACGATCCGCACACCGACCGCTCCCACCCCCTAGCGAAGCCCGGGAACGGGGTGCTACACAGTCTCCAGCGGCTTTGGTTACACGTGTAACAACATCACGTGAACTTCCGTCGTCCACCCCCTCCGACGGACACCGCTCCCCCCGCGCCGCTCGCGCGGAGCCACCGCCCCGTCCGCGTTCCGTGCCCCCGCCGCCGCTTCCCCGCCCCGGCACCTCCCCGTTCCGCCGCACACACCCCGCTCGCTCCGCTCAGCCCGCTCAGCCCGCTCAGCCCGCTCGCTCCGCTCCCCGAGGAGTCGCCGTGACCACGTCCGACACAGCCGACCAGCCCGCCCCCGATGTCGCGCAACCACCCCGCCAACGCGGGCTCCTACCCCTCCTCCTCGTAGCCAACTCCGCGATGATGGCGGTCTACATGGGCGTCGGGTCCGTGTTGCTTCCCACCCAGATCGCCACGATCGCCCCGGACGACAAGGTCGCGCTCCTCGGTCTCATCGGCGGCATCAGCGCGATCTTCGCGACGGCCTTCAACCCGATCGCCGGCGCGCTGTCGGACCGGAGCGGCCGGCGCAATCCGTGGATCGTGGCCGGCGGCCTCGCCTCGCTCGCCTGCCTGGCCTTCCTCGGCAGTGTGAACACCGCGCTGCTCGTGGGAATCGGCTGGTGCCTGGTCCAGGCGACGATGAACACCTACCAGGCCGCCGTCACCGCGATCGTGCCCGACCGGATACCCGCCGCCCGCCGGGGGACCGCCTCCGCGCTCGTCGGGCTGGGGCTGCCGATCGGCGGCACCACCGGCGTGCTCATCGCCTCCCAGACCGCCGGGCAACCGCGCACCGGATACCTCGTCTTCGGGGTGGTGATCGCCGCGGCCGCGCTGCTCCTCACCACGTTCTGCCGGGATGTCCCGCGTTCCGGAACCGAAACGGCGGCCCACAGCCCCGACAGCGCCGCGACGGCGCCCAAGCGGGCCCGGCTGGCGGCCTTCGCCTCAGCGTTGTCCCACCACGACTTCCGGTGGGCGTTCATCGGGCGGGCCCTGATGGTCCTCGGGTACTTCTCCGTCGTCGGCTACCAGCTCTACATCCTCGGCGACCACATCAGCCTGCCCGCCGGGCTGACACCGCCCGCCGCGATGGCCGTTCTCACACCGGTCTCCATGGTCGCGATGGCCCTCTCCACCGTTGTGGGCGGCCTGTTGTCCGACCGCTGGAACCGCCGCAAGGTCTTCGTCGGCGTCTCGGCCTCCCTAGCCGGGCTCGTCATGGCGGTGCCCGTCATCAGTCCCACCTGGACGGGCATGCTCGTCTTCAGCGCGCTCAACGGCCTCGCCTTCGGCTGTTTCATGGCCGTGGACACCGCGCTCGTCACCCTGGTGCTCCCACGGGCCGAGGACGCCGCCCGCGACATGGGCGTCCTGAACGTCGCGAACGCCGGCCCGCAGATCATCGCCCCCTTCGTCGCCTCGGCCGTCGTCACCACCCTGGGCGGCTACACCCCGCTGTTTCTCGTGGGCGGCGCCCTCTCCCTGATCGGCGCGCTCGCCATCCTCCCGATACGCAGCGTGCGCTGACCCCCGGCGACAGCCGCCCCGCCCCTCCCCTCCCCTCCCCTCCCCTCCCCCGCACCCCCGCCCTCCCCCGAAGGAGCCTTTCATGAGACCTCAGCGAGTCCTGCCCATGGCCGCCCTCCTGCTCTGCGCCCCCGCCCTGACCGGGACCGCACCCGCGGCCGCCGCTCCGCAGTCCCCGCCCCCCGGCCCGCTGCGCATCCTGCTCACCAACGACGACGGCTACGACGCGCCGGGCATCCGCACGGCATTCGCGCGCCTGACCGCCGCCGGCCACGACGTCACGATCGTCGCGCCGCTCACCAACCAGAGCGGCACCGGCACCAAGGTGACGAGCGCCGCCTCGGTCGCCGTGAGGCACCCCGAGCCGAAGGTGTGGGCCGTCGACGGTACCCCCGGCGACTCCGTCGCCTTCGGCCTCGCCGAGGTCTTCGCGGGCAGGGCCCCCGATCTGGTGGTCTCCGGTACGAACTTCGGCCCGAACGTCGCCGGGCTCGCCAACCACTCCGGAACCGTCGGCGGCGCCATCGCCGCAGTGGAGTCCGGCGTACCGGCCATCGCGCTGAGCACGGGCGGCCTCGCCGCTCCCGACCCGGTCACCACCGTCAACGCCATGGGGCCGACGCTCGACTTCGCCGTGAAACTGATCGACCGGCTGCGCTCCCGCGCCCGCTCCGGCCCGCTGCTCCCCCGGGGCGTCGGCCTGAACGTGAACCACCCCGTCATCGGGGCGGACGGCACGGGCCGCGCCGCCGGTGTGGCCACCACCCTCCAGGACCCGCAGACCCTGCTGGAGCCGGACTTCACCGACTCCGGCGACGGCACCTGGAAGGTCACCGTGAAACTGGCCCTGCGCCCGGCCGTGCGGGGCGGCGACGTCGAAGCCGTGGCGGCGGGCCGGATCGCCGTCAGCCCGGTGAACGCCGACTGGAACCCCGGCCCGGCCGACCGGGCGGTCGCCTCCGTCCTCCTCGCGGGTCTGCGCCCGTAGGGCGTCAACTCGCCGGGCCGGCGCCGTCCCCGTCACCGTCACCGTCAGCGGCGCTCGTCCGCGAGTGCCGGTGCAGGGTCCGGTGCAGGGTCCGGTGGCGGGCCCGGTGCGGGGTCCAACGCCTTGCCCCGGGCCCTCTCCAGCGCCGTGTCCAGCGCCCGGTCCGCCGGAACGGGCACGTCGGGGAGCACACCGACGCCCTCCCAGTTGGTGCCGGTCACGGTGTTGACGGTACGGGCGGAGGGCACCGTCACCTGGACCTGCGCGGTGACCGCGTGGCGCGCGCGGTCGGTTGTGCGCCACCGCGCGTCGTCTCGCCGATGACGACGGCCCGGCCGTGGGCCTGCAGGGTGTAGGCCACGTCCTCGCCCGCGGAGAAGGTGGTCGAGCCGGTGAGCACGTAGACCGGGCGGTCCGTGTAGCGCGGGGCGGGCAGGTGCCCGGTCGTCCAGTACTGGCGGGTGGCGCCCGTGGGGCGGTCGTAGATGTCGTTCAGGTGCACCTGGTCGTCGCCGAAGAAGTAGCTGCACCACATCGCGGCCCCCTCCGGCGACCCGCCGAGGCAGGTGCGCAGGTCCCGTACGAGCGCGGTGCTGTGGGCGACGAGCTGCATGGCCGCGCCGATCACGCGGGCACCCCCCATGGCATCGGCGATGAGTCCGAGGTCGATGAGCCCGACGTTCCCCTCCCGGTGCTCGACGCGCCGGACCCCTTGGTTCGCGTCCTTGAGCCGTGCGAGGAGCGCCGGGCCGTCCAGGTCCGCGTACTCGCCGGCGGTGAGGCGGCGCCGGATCGCGGCGACCGTCCGCTCGGCCTTCTCGGGGAAGGCGTACCCTGCCGTGATCCGGTCCGGGCGCGTTCGACCATCTGTTCGTTGGTAGGCACGGGGGGTCATGTGAGGGGGCCGGCCACCGTTCGAAGATCGGTTTTCTTCCCGGCGGGGCCCGAGGCGTGGCCCGCCGGTGACGGGACGTCAGGCCGGGTTCGCCGTGGGCAGGGTGACCTCGAAGCGGCAGCCGCCCGGGACGTTGCGCACGTCGGTGCGCCCCGCGTGCGCTTCGACGATTCCGCGGACGATCGCCAGGCCCAGGCCCGCGCCGGCCGGGGGCGTACGGGCCGCGCTGCCGCGCCAGCCGGTGTCGAACACCCGTGTCAGGTCCTCCTCCGGGATTCCGCCGCAGCCGTCGGTCACCGACAGCACCACCGCGTCCGCCCGGTCCTCGACGGCGACGGCGACCGTGCCGTCGGCCGGGGTGTGCCGGATGGCGTTGACGAGGAGGTTGGCGAGGACCCGGGTCATCTCCTTGCCGTCGACCTCCACCGGTATGGCGGCGACCCGTTCCCCCACGAGCCGTACGCCGTGTTCCCGGGCGAGCGGATCGGCGCCCGCGAGCGCGTCGTCCACGAGGTCGTACAGGGAGATCCGGCTGGGGTTGAGGCTCAGCGCGCCGGCATGGATGCGGGAGAGCTCGAAGAGGTCGGTGACCATGGAGTTGAGCCGGTCGACCTCCGTGAGGATCTGCCGGTGGTAGCGGGCGGGATCGGCGGCCATGCCGTCTTCCAGGGCCTCAGCCATGGCCCGCAGTCCCGCCAGTGGGGTCCGCAGGTCGTGGGAGATCCAGGCGACCAGTTCGCGGCGGGAGGCTTCGAGGGCCTGTTCCCGTTTCCGGGACGCGTCGAGCTTGGCGCTGGTGGCCGCCAGTTCCCGGGAGAGGGCGGCGAGTTCGGCGGTGGCGGCGGTCGGTGGCGCCGCGAACCGGCCGCCGTCTCCGAAGTCACGTGCGGCGAGGGCGAGTTCGCGGCTGCGCGCGACGACCCAGCGGCCGAGCAGCAGGGCGGTGGCGAGGGCGACGACGGCGGCCATGGCCACGACGACGGTGACCACCCACAGGTCGTGCGCGGACAGGAACATCGCCTGGGCCACGGCCAGGGTTCCGGCCAGCATCGCGGTGACGGTGACCGCCGCGACCACGGTGAGGGACACCACGACCGAACGGTGGCGCACCATGCGCAGCGCGAGCGCGCCGGCGAGCCCCGCGCAGCCCGCTCCGCCGAGCGCGAAGAGGGCGATGAGCACGACGTCCTTCATGCGGCGGCCTTCGGAGGTTCGGGTTCGAAGCGGTACCCGACGCCCCACACGGTCCGGATCAGCCGCGGCTGGGCTGGGTCGTCCTCGATCTTGGCGCGGAGCCTGCGGACGTGGACGGTGACGGTGGACAGGTCGCCGAAGTCCCAGCCCCATACCTCGCGCATCAGCTCCTCCCGTCCGTGCACGCGGCCCGGGTGGGCCAGGAAGTGGGCGAGGAGGTCGAACTCGCGCAGGGTGAGGGCCAGCTCGTGCCCCTGCTTCTCGGCCCGCCGGTTCACGGGGTCGAGCAGTACGCCGCCCGCCCGCAGGAGGGGTCGCGCCGCGGTGGCGTCCGGCCGGCGGCCGGCGTGGCTGCGGCGCAGGACGGATTCGACCCGCAGGACGAGTTCCCTGGGGCTGAAGGGTTTGGTGACGTAGTCGTCCGCGCCGAGCTCCAGGCCCGCGATCCGGTCGTCCTCGTCGCCTCGCGCGGTCAGCATGATCACGGGGACGGCGGCGGTCGCCCGCAGCCGGCGGCACACTTCCAGGCCGTCCATGCCGGGCAGCATCAGGTCCAGGAGGACCAGGTCCGGCCACCGTCCGGCGGCACGGCGCAGGGCGTCGGGGCCGTCGGGCGCGTGGTCGACGGCGTAACCGGCCCGTACGAGGTAGCCGGAGACGACCTCCGCGACCGTCGGGTCGTCTTCGACCACCAGGACCCGGAGCTGCGGTTGGGTGTGGCTCATGGATACCAGGGTCGCATCAGCGCGGGGCCCGGGGACGGGGCCGGGGGCCCTGCCGGGGGTGACGTCAGCGTTTCGTAAGGAGTGGACGGTCCGCGAGGGCGGTGCCTCAGTGGGCCTGCGCGCCGTATTCCGCGTGCTGGGTGTGGAATCCGTACGGTGCGTCCTCGCGCGAAGCCGGGGCGGGAAAGCTGATGCGGCGGGCTTCCGCCCGGGCCAGTTCCAGAAGCCGTTCGAACTCTTCGTCGGTCATGGTGCTCGCCTCGCAACCCTTCCTCACCCGTGATTCGTGGCAGGCGGGGCAGAGGATTGGCCGTGCGGCACACCCGGCCGTGCGGCACACCCGGCCGTGCGGCACACCCGGGCGCGGGGCGCTCCCGGGCGCGGGGCGGGCGGCGGCGGCGCCCGCGGCTCGTCCGGATCCCGGTGCGGGCCACGGCCGGGGCGTCGGGGCGGTGTGCCCCGGGGCTCCCGGCCGCGGCCGGGGAAAGCCGTCAGGCGTTGACGCAGGTGTTGCCGAAGGCCGGGTTCAGCAGTCCGATGACGCTGATGGAGTTGCCGCAGGCGTTGATCGGGATGTGGATCGGGATCTGGATGAGGTTTCCGGAGCCGACGCCGGGCGAGTAGGCCGCGACACCCTGCGCGCCCGCGTCGGCCGACGCGGCCGACGCGCCGCCGACGAGTACGGCGCCGGCCGCCAGCGCGAGCCCTGCGGTCTTGAGGAAACGGGACATGAAAGCCTCCTGGCCCTCGCTCGTGACTTCGGGGCGACGGGCGGGGCGGCTGGGCGGGGCGGGCCCGGTTCCCCCGTACGGATGACGGAGCGCCGATTCGTTGCGCCGGGCGGCCGATCCGCGGCCGCCTCCGCTCCGAAGGACGGGCGGGCCCTCGCACCGGACACGTGGGCGGAACACCGGCCGCGCCCGCGGACGGCCACCGGCCGACGTGCTCCGGCGGGCGGGCCCGTACCATCAGGCGCCCCGGTCCCGAGGCCGGGCGCCCGTACCGAAATCGGCCGGCCGGCGGCCGGCTCCCTGCCGGGGATCCGTACCGCCGCCACCCCTGCGGAAGGAACCGACACCATGGGCCGCACGCCCTCAGTGGGAGACATCGTGAGCGACTTCTCCCTGCCGGGAGGAGTTCTGCGCGAGGACCGCTTCGAACGGTCCGACTACGCGCTGGGCGAGCAGCGCGGGAACACCGTCGTCCTGGCCTTCTACCCGGGCGACAACACCCCTGTCTGCACCAAGCAGCTGTGCTCCTACTCGGACGGCCTGGAGGAGCTCCAGGCCTGCGGGGCCACCGTCTGGGGCATCAGCCCGCAGGACCTCGACAGCCACGAGGGGTTCGCCCGGGAGCGCGGGCTGCGCATCCCGCTGCTCGCGGATCCCGACCGCGCGGCCGCCCGCGCCTTCGGGATCGACGCCCCGCTCATCGGTCTGCGGCGGTCCGTCTTCATCATCGGCCCCGACGGCGGCCTCCACTGGAAGCGCGTGGGAACCCTGGGCGCGACCTTCCCCTCCGCCGGCACCATCGCCGAGCAGTTGTCCGCCCTCCCCCGGACCTGAGGGCCGCGGGGCCCCTGGCCCCTCACCGCGGGCACCGGGGCGGTGGCCGGAACCCGACGTACGGTTTGCTCGCGTCTGTGAAGATCATCCGCTCGGGGGTTCGTCTTCACTGGGGAAAGGGGGCCGCCTTGAGCGCTCCTGCCACACCGTACTTCTCGCTGCTGGGGCCGGTGGGGGCCTGGCACGGCGAGGAGGCGCTCGCACTCGGGCCACCACAGCAGCGGCTGCTGCTGGCCATGCTCCTGGTGCGGCGGCCGGCGGTCAGCGAGCTGGACGAGCTGATCGACGGAATCTGGGGCGAGGAGAGCCCCCGCACCGCGGTGGGCACGGTCCGGTCGTACGTGTACCGGCTGCGCCGGATCCTCGGGCCCTGCCTCGCCACCGAGGGGCGGGGGTACGCGCTCGGGGTGCCGGACGGCGCCGTCGACCTGAGCGTGTTCGAGGCCGAGGTGACGCGGGCCCGCGCCCGGGTCGCGGGCGGCGACCTGGGCAGCGGGGCCGAGCTGCTGGAAGGCGCCCTGCGCAGGTGGCGCGGGGTACCGCTGGCCGGGCTGCCCGGGCCGTTCGCCCGGATCCAGCGGGAGCGGCTGGCGGAGCTGCGGCTTTCCGTACTGCTGGAGCGGCTGGAGCTGGACCTCCTGCGGGGCCGGCACGCGCGGCTGGTCCCGGAGCTGGCCCTGCTGTGCGCGGAACACCCGCGGCACCGGCGGCAGCACCGTCACCGACGTCACCGTGACCGTCACCGGCAGCGCCCCCTCCATGCTGCCCGGCCTGTCGGGACTCTCGGTCTCCCAG